>JBMSHA010000039.1:0-10484 GCA_049416245.1 Flavobacteriales bacterium
AACCAAATCTACGCCGTAGACCGCGCACGCCTTGTGCACACCCGCGTACAATTCATCGAGCGCTTCCACCGAAAACCGGCTGCTCACCGCAATCGAAACGGTGACTTGGGTAGGCAGCGCATTCATGGCGCAGATGTCGGATACATTGACCGAAATCGCCTTGTAACCCAAATGCTTCAGCGGCGCATAGCTCAAATCAAAATGCACACCTTCGACGAGCAAATCCGTCGAAACCACAACGCGCTTCCCCTCGGGATTCACCACGGCCGCGTCGTCTCCGATGCCCAGCAACGTGGACGGCTGCCGCAATACTGTTCCTTCCGTCAAACGGCGGATCAACCCAAATTCACCCAGTTCTTCGATTTCTGTACGCTGCATGACTCAAAGGTACCGATTCTTTTAGCGACTCAGTTCGCCGGCGGCGCGTCTGACACCCGCAGCACCTCGCCCGTGAAATGCAGGTTCAGACCTGCAAACGGATGGTTAAAATCCACCACGACCGAATTGAGGCGAAGCTCCGCCACTACGCCGATTACCTCATCGCCATCTTCGGTTTGCATGGGAACCACTTCACCAATATCAAAAACCGATTCATCCAATTCGCCGTCCACCAAAAACGCCGATTTCGGCACTTCAACATAGGCTTCCTCATCCTCTTCTCCGTAAGCATCCTCTACCGCCAATTTGAATTCAAACGAGTCCCCTGCACGCAGGCCGTTCAGCGCTTGTTCGAACGCGGGCAAGACTTGGCCCTCGCCCATCATAAAGCCAAACGACTCGTCCGCCGGGCAAATTTCAAGTTCTTCGCCTTCAGCGTCGTTTTCCCGCAAAATGTAGCTGATTTCCACATACTTCCCGGGAGCAATCGGTGTGTTATTCATGACGCGAAAGTAGGTCGTTGACGTAAATTGGTCGCATGCTGAACCGAAAACTATTTCGCCTTTTTCTGACCCTCGTCGGGTTTGTTCTCCTTGCCGCTCCTGCGGGAAGCCAAACAGAATCACCAACCGGCGAAGGCCAACGGGTATTCCGCACACCCCGTGTTTTCAATCCCGTGCCGTGCCACCATGTGCGCCACGCCGCCACCGAACGCGCCGACATCGAACCCACCCCGATGCCACGTTGGATGATGAATTACGACATGGAGCCCTCCATTGCCCGCAGCGATTCTTTTGATGTGCACACGTATGAATTGGATTTGGATGTGACGAATTATAGCTACCAACTCCTTGACGCGCATGCGGAAATCTCGTTGAGCGTGGTGGAGTCCGGTGCGGCGGATTTGTGGTTCGACCTTGTGGAGCTCGCCGTTGATAGCGTTCACTTGAATGGCGAGCCGGCGGGGTTCAGTCAAACGGAATCACAGCTGCACATCGACGCGCCGGATGGCGGTTGGTCGATGGACGCGCCGTACACGTTGGACATTTGGTACAGCGGCTCTCCTTACCAAGACCCGTATTGGGGGGGCTTTTATTATGTGAGCGACTACATCTACAATTTGGGCATCGGCTTGACGACGATTCCGCCGAATTTCGGCAAGGTGTGGTACCCGTGCTTTGACAACTTTGTGGAACGTGCGACCTATACCTATCACGTTATCAGCGCAGGCGGGCGCAAAGCCCATTGCCAAGGCCACCTGATCGGCGAACAAACACTCGCGGGAGACACCGTACTCCGCAGCTTCGAATTGACCCACCCGATCACCACCCACCAATCTGCTATCGCCGTTGCGCCGTACGTCGACTCCAACTATGTCCACACAGGAGCGTACGGCGAGATCCCCGTGCGGCTAACCGGAAAGCAAGAACACATCGGCCAAATGGTCACCAAATTCCAAGAGCTCGGCTACGCCATCGACGCCCTGGAATATTGGTGGGGACCGTACGCATGGGAACGCGTGGGATACGTGTTGACCACCGACGGTGCCCTGGAAATCCCCACGAACATCGCCTACCCGCAATTTATGGTGGGGGAAGGTTTGGTGGCCAACGGCGACCTCTTCAGCCACGAACTCGGTCACCATTGGTGGGGCGATTTGGTCGCACCGCGCATCCACAACCACATGTGGCTGAAAGAGGGGCCGGCGGAATACAGTTCGCACCTGTTCGTGGAATGGAAGGACGGCGAAGAAGCATTCATTGATGTGGTCAAGGACAACCAACTCTTTGTCCTCGAAGAATGCCACATCCAAGACAACGGCTTCCACCCGCTCTCACCCATGCCGGACGAAGAGATTTACGGGCGCCACACCTACTACAAGGGCGCTTCCATTTTACACAACCTCCGGGCCTACCTCGGGGACGAATTATTCCGCTCAGGCATGCAGTCGGTAATCGCGGAATTGTACGATAGCTATATGGACGTCGCGGACTTCGAAGCCACATTGGAAGCGGTCACCGGAGTGGACATGACGCCGTGGTTTGAGGCGCAAGTGCTGCAACCCGGGTTTTCAACGTGGGTGCTGGACTCTGCGGTCTCCGCAGGGGCTGAACAAAGTACACTGCACCTGCAGCAAAAATTGCGCGCATGCGAGAATTACCACATGGCCGAACCGCTTGAAGTGGCGGTGTGGGACGCCAATTGGAACCGGTACGACACGCAGATCGTGGCAAGCGGGCAATTCGATGAAGTGGTGGTCGCGCATCCTGGCATTGCGGACCCGGCGATGATTGCGCTGAACCCGAACGGCCGACTCAACCAAGGCCGCATGGACTTCATGTACACCATCACCGAAACAGAAGGTATTCAAAACCTGCCGTGGGTGGCGATGCGTGTGGGATGCGACGCGATTCCGGAGGGGGATTCGGCGTTGGTGCGGGTGGAGCACCACTGGGCAGCGCCGGACGCGGGGCCGGTGGAGCCGTACGTGGATGAACTGAGCACGACGCACTTCTGGGTCGTGGACGGGATTTGGCCGGAAGGGCTTGTGCTGGATGCGCGGCTGCAGTATTACGGAAACGACCCCGACATGCTGGATTTTGAGCTGTACGGCGGGACAGAAGCCAACGGATTCCTGGCATGGCGACCTCATGCGGGGGCGGCGTGGCAAGAATGCGAAGCGTACGAATGGCAACCGGGTTCGCTCGCAAACGGCGCGGGGTTATTCCGAATATTGGATCTGAAAAAAGGCCAATACGCCTTTGCCAAAGGCGATGTTTCTGTCGGAATGGAAACCGTTGCGTCCGAGGTTAATCTCAATCTTTGGCCCAACCCGGCATCCACCGAATTGACGATTTCTGCCGACGCCGGTTTGGGCGGGCTGGAGGTTTGGAACACAGCTGGACAGCGCGTTCTCGCCGCTCGGCTTCCTTCCCATACCCAACAATGGACGATTGATCTCAATGATTGGTCAGCGGGAACGTACGTCTTGCGCACCGATGCAGGAGCGACGCATTCGTTTATCGTAGAATAGCGCGCCGTTGGACTTTGCCACGTCCCGCAAGCCATGCCTCCGTTCCGTCCGAGTTGAAGCGGACGGTGTAATAGCTGCTGTCGGCCTCGGTATGCCACGTCGCACCGCCGTCGACTGATGTGCTGATGCCGGGAATGCCGACGGCCCAAATCTGCTGGCATTCAGAGCCCGGAACGTACTGCACACATGAACGGTACCCCGGCCCTTGGCCAGGTGTGGCTAGCGACCAAGACGCACCACCATCCTTGGTGACAACCTTGTTGGCCGCATTGTTATCCATGTCCTCCCAATTGCCTCCCCAACCCAACCCAAGCATCTCATTGCAACGCGCTGCACTGAACATGCCCGTCATCTGGCCGCCTTGAACAATCGGAGTCTCCACAACGTCCCACGTCCGACCTCGATCCGCCGTCCGGAAAACCCGGGATGCGAGCCCCCCAGAAACCACCCACGCCTCATCGCCCGAAACCACAACATTTCCGTTGGACGCGGCAAAAGCCGCTTCGTGCGCACCTGTAGAATCGGAAACCACAGAGGGCAAGGCCGCACACGGCAACAAATTCCACGTTTCCCCGGCATCCCGCGTAATCAAAATGCTCAAGCAGTCGGCCAACGGATCCCCCATGGCGATTCCTTCCTGCACATCCCAAAAGGCCATGCTGTCAAAGAAGGCCAAGGAATCCGCATTTTCGTAAACGACGCGCCAAGGTGCTTTTCCGGTTTCCGAGATGAGGTCGCGTTTGAACAAAACTGCAGGAGAAGCGATGGTCAGTGCAAATGCCGCATTTTCCGTGACGGCAATCGACCGAAAAGCGGGTGTGGTGTTGTCGGTCAATCGCAACGTGTCCACTGACCAAGTCGCTCCCTTGTCTGCCGTGTGACCCACCAAGCCGTTGGACCCCGCCCACCAAACATCACCGTTTTCTGCCACTGTCAATGCCCGTATACTGGCGTCAAATGTCCAGATTTCGGTCGGCAATTGTTGCGGCTCCTGACAACCCAGCATCAGCGCCGCTCCGACTCCAAAAACCAAACCGATTCGCATCATGGTTGCTGTGCTACCGGTTCTTCATACCACGAAAGCGAACGTACGATGGCCTCGACCTCTCGCATGTACTCGCGCTTATCGAAAAAGGGGGCATAAGCATAGCCTTCCACTGTCACCAACTCTCCGCTGCGTTCGTCATAGGTGGTCAAGCTGTAGAATGGCCCGCCCATGTAATCGCCTTCCAATCGCCACAGCCCGCGCAGTTCTGAGGCAAAAGCCCCGTTGAACACCACTTCTTCGTACGACGGCGTGTAGCGCATCTCGGTGGTCATGTACGACCCCGGAGTGGGCCCTGAAACGTGTTTGCGCAGGGCCGCGTTGCGCGCCTTCAATCGCTCGCTCATCGTAAACTGATTGTCGTCCACATACGGCTCACGGTAAATGAAAAACCCTTGTTGCACGTCGTGGTTATCACCGCCTTTCATGCGCGTCAGTTGCCGATCAATCCAAAGAAACGATTCGTTCTTTTTCGCCCAACGCGCATCGCGCGGCACGGTCAACTCCAATTTTGCCCGTGATCCTAGCTCAGCGCGCATGACTTCGTTCTCATCCAAAGCAATCAATCCAGCATAGCGCGAAACTTCCTCTCGGTGGAACACACTCAGCAGTTCCGTCGCTCGGTCTGCAAGTTCAAGCGCCAGATCTCCCGAACGGCGGGCGCTGCCTGTCACGTAAATCTGTTCCCGGGAATACTTCTCCCGGTAGATGGAAACGGTAGCCGATTGGGTGTCCGCCCGATCCGCCAATTCCAACACCATGATGTTGCGGTGCGGCTTCCAAAATCGGTCGAACGACGCGGGCTCCAGATGCACCAAGTCAAACCAAGGTTCGAATTGTGGTAGCACTGGAAAAGGTTGATCGAAGATGGCTCGCAGGGTATCACCAATTTCACCTTCCCAAACCGCGGGATCACACACGACGACAATTTCCCCCGCCGCTCCGACCTTTCCGGTCAAAGCCGAACGTGCTCCTTCTTGGCTGCCGCATCCCGTTGCGATCAAAACGACCGCGGCGAAGAGCACTTTAAAGCTTGCTTGGATCTGCATGAATGATGAGTTTTTGGCCAATCCGAATCATGGAGGTGGACAAATCATTCCACTCCTTCAACTGCTTTACACTAACGCCATACCGGTCTGCAATCTTGCCCAACACGTCGCCGCTCTGCACCCGGTAAGTCACCGGTTCTGGCACAAAAACAATGTCCGGTGTGCGCTCCGGTTCAATCAGCCGCATGCTGTCTTGGTAGGCTAAAAACTCAGGAATGGCCGTGTGAGGCAAGACCAAAGGCCAACGTTCAACCGTGGCAGGAACGATGTTCATCCGGTACATGGGATTCAAATGAGCCAATTCGGATTCACTCAGTCCCATGAGCGGCGCCATTTGGTCAAATCGAATCACTTCATCCACCAGCACGGTATCCAAAAAAGCAAAAGGCGGCGACTCGTTGATGGGGTAGATGTTGTGTTCCTGATGAAACTCCATCAGGTAGACCACCGCCATAAACGCGGGCACATAATTCCGCGTCTCTCGCGGCAAGAAGAATCGTATTTCCCAAAAATTTCGCTTGCCTCCACTTCGGCGAATGGCGCGATTGACATTTCCCGGCCCCGCGTTGTAGGCCGCAAGTGCCAAAAACCAATCTTCATAGATGTTGTGCAACCGGGTCAAATACAGGCAAGCCGCCTCCGTGCTGCGCACGGGGTCGCGTCGTTCGTCGATGTATGAATCGATGCGCAGGCCTTGGTGCTTTGCTGTGGCATACATGAATTGCCACAATCCTCGGGCACCCGCATGGGATTTGGCCACCGGATTGAGCCCGCTTTCTACCACAGGCAAGTACTTCAACTCCAAAGGCAACCCGTGCCGATCCAAGGCTTCCTCAAACAATGGGAAATAGGCCGGGGCGCGTCCGAGCATCGTCCCCAAATGTTTCTTACGCTTGCTTGCGTAAAACGCGATGCGGGAATGCACCACCGGAT
The DNA here is from genome assembly GCA_049416245.1 of Flavobacteriales bacterium. Classification (GTDB taxonomy): domain Bacteria; phylum Bacteroidota; class Bacteroidia; order Flavobacteriales_D; family Sanyastnellaceae; genus UA16. The sequence goes on from JBMSHA010000039.1 coordinate 6,440, forward strand.
TCCAACCCAATTCCATAGGGGATTGGGCGTCCAACAACGCCATCCTCAATTTTACCTCTACCGTATCAATTTCTGGGGTTTCTCCCGATTCAAAATCCCGAATATTCAGCAACGCTGTATCCGTCGAAAAACACCAATTCTCCTCGAGGTACGCCAGCCAATTCAATTCGTCCAGACTCAATTCACCATCGATTGAATCCTTTCCAACCGTTGAATTCAATGAATCTGGCAAGGAATCCAATGGCGCTTGGCCATGCACTCGGCTACACCACAAGAAACCGCAGCACAAGAACAGTTTGAACAGACGGTACAGCGTACCCATCAATTCTCGCTGGAGCTGCTGTTGTCGTCGTCTTTGTTCGTCGCGTCCTTGAATTCCTTGACGCCTTTTCCAAGGCCCTTCATCAATTCAGGAATTTTCTTTCCCCCAAAAAGAAGCAGCACAACCAGTGCAATCAGCAGAATCGACCCGGGGTTCATTGCATTGAACATGGCAAAAGTTTTGCTCAAAGTTCGTTAGAAATCCCAGAAAATCGCAGCATTCAAGAACGGATTACGAACACCGTACACGGCAATTATCGATGAGGCGCACCTCGCCCACGTTGGCGGCGACTACCGCAAAAACCTCATTTTTCGACAGGTCTGTTCTGCAGGGTTCAAAGGTCAGGGCATTTACGATATCCAAGTATTCTAACCTTACATCATTTGCCTGACGAGCAGCTTCCGAAACCCTTTCCAGCACCATTTCAGCATCCTCTCCTTTCTGTATTTCCTGTTGAATCTCATGAATCCAACCTGTCAATTTCAGTGCGCTTGCGCGCTCGGATTCCTTCAATCGCACATTTCGACTGCTCAAAGCCAAGCCATCATGGTCTCGAATCAATGGACAACCAATGATCTCCAATCCCGGAAACTCATCGAGCGCCAACCGGCGAATCACAGCCAATTGCTGCAAATCCTTCTCGCCGAAAAATGCCCTGTCGGGTAAAACAGCTCGAAACAACTTCCTCACCACCGCAACCACCCCGTTAAAATGTCCCGCTCGCATTTGAGCCTCAAACGACTTCGTAAGTTGACCGTAATCAACTTCGTCCACCGCAAAATCATCTCCATACATCCCCTCTGCGCTCGGCATAAACACCACATCAACCCCGGCGGTTTCTGCCATTTCCAAATCCGCCTCAATGGTATTGGGATACGAATCATAATCCTTGACATCATTGAATTGTGTGGGGTTCACAAAAATGCTCAACACCACCGTATCACTCGAATCCCGCGCTCTCTCAATCAATGAGCGGTGGCCAGAATGCAGCGCCCCCATCGTAGGAACGAATCCAATCGTGTGAATCGAGTTGCGTCGGTCGGCTAGAACTCGATGCAATTCATCCGAGTTTATACAGGTCCTCATAAAGCGGTTAGATGCCCGGTTTCTAGCGGTTTTGCTTGCTTTTCGGGCGAAAATTACGTACTTTTGGTGTTCGTTCAAACCAAAAATCACTGCCGCCATGGAGAAAGCAAGGATACTCTACATCTCCCAACACATTGTACCCTTCTTGCCTGCCACTCAGATGAGCTCTGTCAGCAGAAATCTTCCGCAAGCGGTGCATGAAAAGGGACGAGAGATCCGCGTTTTTACACCTCGCTTTGGTAAAATCAACGAACGGCGGCACCAGTTGCATGAAGTGATTCGTCTGTCAGGCATGAACTTGATGATCGATGATACAGATCATCCCCTGGTCATCAAAGTAGCCTCTATCCCGACCGCTCGCATGCAAGTGTATTTCATCGATAACGATGAATACTTTAAGCGAAAAGCGGTGCTGAAAGACGGCAATGGAAAGCTGTTTCCGGACAACGATGAACGCGCCATCTTCTTTGCTCGAGGCGTATTGGAAACCGTAAAAAAATTGGGTTGGGCGCCTGATATCATTCATTGCAACGGCTGGATGACGAGCGTCGTTCCGGTTTATCTGAAGCAGTTGTTTTCAAAGGACCCTTATTTTGCCGAAAGCAAAATCATTTCCAGCATTTACAATGAAGGTTTTGAAGGTTCTTTGGATGCTCGAATGGTTGAAAAGATGGTCCAAGATGGAATTGATGCCGAGACCGTTTCCACCATTTCAAATCCAACTTTCAACAACCTCAACGCACTATCCATTCAACATTCCGATGGATTGATCATCGGATCAGAGAAACTCGCACCAGACACTACAGAAGCCATCGAAAAGTCGGGTGTGCCCGTGTTGAAGTACCACGGTGAGGAGGGATATGTTGGCGATATCAACAATTTTTACGATACGATTTTGGAGGGAAAGGCTGAGGCTGTCTCGTAATTGTTGAACTTCGCGGCATGATAAAGTTCACCGCAAGTCAATACGGGGCAGTCGTGGCAATGTTGATGGGGATCGCCGTCCTCGCGGGGTGCAAAAAGCCAGATACGGAAATTGGTTTGGAATATGCCGAGGATGACCTCTTGGGCTTGAACCAAACCGATACCATTGCACTGTATTTTGAAACCATTCGTGAAGACAGCCTTGAAACAAGTCACTTAAGCACGGCCGTTTTGGGGAACATGGAACATCCGTTTTTTGGGATGCACCAGGCTGGATTTGCTGCCCAACTTCGATTGAGTGCACCTGACATTGATTTCGGTGAAAACGCCATGGTCGATAGCGTTTACATCACCCTGCGATACACCGGCGATCAGTACGGTATTTTGAGCCCTCAAAATTTGCACGTGTTCGAACTTGCTGATTCACTGACGTTGGATTCGAATTATTTTTCAAACAAAACTTTCGCAACCACCGGCGAACCTTTGGAGGATTATGAATTTCAGCCCGTGGTTCTGAATCCTTCCGAAACACTTTACTTCGGCGAAGATACCGTGGGGCCCGAAGTCCGAATTTACTTGACCGATGATTTCGGCCAGCGATTGCTGGATGCTGAGTCTGAAGTTTATGCCTCCAATCAATCCTGGTCTGAATACTTCAAGGGCTTGTTGATTCTTCCCGATGCCAACGGGCCTGGCCAAGGCGCGGTAGGAATTGATTTGGTAAGCGGTGTCAGCAGAATGCGGTTGCATTACCACAACGACACCGATAGTGCCGCTGTTTTTGATTACAGCATCAATGCGCTGAGCCCGCGAAGCAATGTTTTTGCTCATCAATGGTACCCCCCTTTCCAAGCGCTTGACGAGGCTTACATTACCGCCCTCGACGGTTCCCAAAAAGCGGGAGTTTTTTCCGGTGCTGGACTCAAAACGCGGTTGACCTTTCCAGGACTTGTGGATTGGAATGCCGAGCGCGGGCCGAATCGGGCCATTCACAAAGCCGAGCTTTGGTTGCCTGTTGACCCCGCGTACAACAATCCGCGATACCCCATCCCCACTCAATTGTTCATCCTGTCTGAAAACGAGGATGGTGAACCCATTTCCACTCCCGATCAGACGTCCATTGGTTTGACCATCAACGGCAATTTCGATGCGGCGAATAGTGCATACCGATTCAACATTTCACAAACCTTTCAGCAGATGCTCAACGGGTCTTTTCCAAGCGATAAGCTCTATGTTGTGGCTTCCCGAGCCGGTATCAGCCTCCAAGGAGTAGTGCTCAACGGCCCGGACGTGGAGCCGGCCTCTTCGGACACTACCGGATGGAAACCCAATGCACGCATCGTTGTGACGTGGAGTGAATGAAGTTATTGTTTAAATTGGTATTGTCATGTGTGGAATAGTAGGATACATTGGAGACAAAGAGGCTTTCCCGATTTTAATCAAAGGGTTGCAGCGGCTGGAATACCGGGGGTATGACAGCGCCGGCGTTGCAGTGTCAAGCCCGGATGTAGATGGTATTCAAATATTCAAGAAAAAAGGAAAGGTTCAAGACCTCTTGGACCACGTTGGCAGCGCGATTCCCAGTGGAACGGCAGGGATTGGACACACTCGTTGGGCGACACATGGACCGCCAAACGACATCAATGCCCACCCCCACACCGCTCGACTCGGTCGTCTTTCCATGATTCACAACGGCATCATTGAAAATTACGA
>JBMSHA010000040.1:0-10478 GCA_049416245.1 Flavobacteriales bacterium
GTTGAGGTCCGCGTTGATTTCCTTGTTGAAGTTCAAGTAGGCGTCCAAGTTGGTTTCTTGAAGTTGGCGCGTGTACTCGCTGTAACCAGACTCCCGAACACCGCCTACCGCGATGCGCTCTTGACGACGGTCGATGTAGAAGTCGGTCAACGCTCGGCCCATGAAGCTCAAGTTGTCGTTGATTTTGTAGTTCATCGTCAGGTTTCCGAATACACGGTCACGCTGGTCGTCTTGTACGTTCTTGTAGCGCTCCCAGAACGGGTTGTCCCAGTAGTGAGGGCTTGGGTCCGTAACGCTGTTTCGGTTCCACGTACGGTGAGAACCGTCTGGGTTTTGGTAGTTGCGCAAACGTTCCATGCTCAACTGACGCTGTCCCCACTGCGTGAATTGGCTCATCACCGATTGACCATAACCCGTGAGCGGTCGGCCTTGTCCTACGCTTTGCACATAGTTCGCGTTGACACTTGCGGTCAATTTATCGCTGATGTCCGAAGAACCCGCGAATGACAGCGTGTTGCGATCCAAAGAAGAGTTCTCATAAACACCTGTCTGGTTGTGGTTCGTGTAGCTCAATCGGAATGAGCTTCCATCGTTTGAACCGGTTACGGAGAAGTTGTTGCTGTACGTCACACCGGTTTGGAAGAACTCGTCGACATCGCTGTCGGTTGGAGACCAACCGCGCGTCTTGCCGTAATCCGCATCGCCTTCGTAATCATACCAGCTGTCCCAGTGGTAGACTTGTTGTCCGAGGAGCTCAGGCCCCCAAGAACCGTCGTATCCGTAGTCTGGAATTGGCACATCGCCCAAGCTGTCAACCAATTGCTGGTTGATCCAGTCCGTACCGGCACCTCCACCGTATTGGTTTTGGTAGTCAGGCAAAACGAATACGTTGTTGAACGCCACCGTGCTGCTGACGCTCACGCCCAAACCTTTCTTGCCTGAGGCGCGGTGTCCTTTACCCGACTTCGTGGTGATAACAATGGCACCGTTTGATGCACGTGAACCGTACAATGCCGCTGCTGCTGGACCTTTCAAAACCGTGACCGACTCGATGTCGTCCGGATTCATGTCTTGCATCGCGTTACCGTAGTCGTAACCACCAACTGAACGCTGCTGGTTGCCGTTTGAGTAGTCCGCATTGTCCATAGGAACTCCATCGACAACGAACAACGGCTGGTTGTCGCCCGTGATAGAGCTCGCACCGCGGAGGATGATTTTCGAAGAGCTTCCGATTGCGGTACCTGAAGTTACCTGCACACCAGCAATCTTACCCGTCATGGATTTCACGATGTTTTCTGATTTGGCTTGAGTGAAGGACTCGTTGCCCAGCTCCTGGACGGAGTAGCCCAAAGCCTTTTTGTCGCGGGAAACCCCCAACGCCGTAACAACGACTTCATCCAAATCAACACCGGCCGACATCGCCACGTTCACAACACTGTTGCCTCCGCAAGCCACACGCTCAGTGCCGTAGCCTAGGAAACTGAAGATGAGATCGTCACTGGCCGCGTTGGCAGTGATTGCATAAGACCCGTCACCATTGGTGAAAACGCCTACGCCTTGACCGGCGACAACAACGGCAACTCCGGGCAGTCCTTCTCCGGACGCTCGGTCTGTAACCTTACCGGTCACTTTGCCTTGGGACCACGCTGCTCCAGTGAACAACACAGCCACGATTAACAGTAATCTTGCTTTCATTTATACAGGATTTAAAATTTCAAACGTTGATTGGGCGCAAAGTCCCGTACAAGTATGAAGCAGGAATTGTGAGATTTTACAATTTCTTCACATTGATTTTCACCAGAATCCCGTTAGTAACTCTCTCAAACCCCTGGAAACGAGAGCGTAAAGTCAGATCCTTTACCGTGTATTGATGACACAGAAATGGCTCCATTCAGCTGATTTACAATAGATTGTGTAATTGTGAGTCCGAGGCCTGTTCCTGTACGTTTCAATGTAAACCGCGGTTGAAAAATATCGGCCAATCGATCGGGTGGAATCCCAACTCCGTTGTCAGACACTCTGATTTTCACAGCATTACCTTCGGTGAATAGCGTGAGCTTGATTTGGGGATTTGCCACGTCGGAAACGGCGTCCACCGCATTCGAAATCAGGTTGTTGAAGGCCCGAATCAAGTGTGGTTGAGACGCTTTAATTGCCGGTGCCCCGACAGTCGAGTGGAACTCCCATCCAATGTGCGGGTTGGCTGACTCATAAAGCGATAAGGACTCGCGAAGGGTCTTCTCGACATCTATGGTCTCCAATTCATTCAGCCCGACCGCAGCCAACATGGAAAAGTCTTGCGCTATATCAGAAAGCACGTCAATCTGTTCGCTTACCACCCGACAATGCCGCTTCAATCGATCCCCAAAATCCGGTCGTTGATCCATCCATGCCCGCTCCAGTTGCTGCGCCCCAAGCTTGATCGGTGTCAGTGGGTTTTTAATTTCATGCGCAACTTGCATGGCCATCATCCGCCATGCTCCCTCCCGCTCCTGCTTTGCAAGCTCCTCTACGGCCAATTTCAATTGCTTCAACAAGGCGTTGTATTGCTCCACCAACTCACCAATGGCATCGGAACGATGGTATTCGATGGGAGACTCATCCTTTCCGGGCTCCAACGCCCGCATGCGATCACGTATCACCCGCAAATCCTTGACCAAGCCATTCGATAAAAGCACGGCCAACATCGCCCCACCCAAAAACAGCACGATGTAAAGCGGCGCGAGTTGGCTCCAAAACGCACGAAACCCGCCCGATTCCAAAGCTCGCTTTTGATAGCGGACACCCACGATTCCCAACATCCGCTGACGCTGATCCAAGACATTCCAATAGACTTTCACGGACTCTCCAAAATCCACCCCTTGAATTCGATCCGTCGCGCCGTCCAGGGCATCAAGCAACTCATTGGATAATTCAATCTCCGCTCCATCGCCTTCATGCAACGTTGATTGCGTCAACAGCCGTCCATTGGGATGATACAACGCAATGTCCATCCCGTGGATGTCCGCCAATTCGCATATGCGATCCGAAAATGCGGCGGGAATATCCTCTGTTTCCAGCGTGTGTGGCAAACGATCCAAGGTGTACTCCAGGCTTCGTTCGACGGAAGCCTCCTTTCGCAGGAGCCGTTGCGCATTGTATGCTTCCTCTTGGTTGGTGGCAAATTGCCATGCTACATACATCGTGCCCGTCAAAGACAACACGATGACCAACAACATCGAAATGAGTATGCGCGCTTGAAATCCCACTGCTCGAAGCTAATGCCGAGCGGTCAAAGGCAATGATTGTGCCGGGAAAAAATTTACGAATCGAGCGCCTCCGAGCCCGCTACGATCTCCAGAATCTCGGTCGTAATCGCCGCTTGTCGCGCTTTATTATAAGAGATGCGCAAATCACGCAACAGCTCCCCAGCATTCTCCGTGGCTTGGTGCATCGCGGTCATTCGCGCACCGTGCTCTGACGCATGGCTATCCAATAAGCCCTTATAAAGTTGCACTTTTAAGGAATTGGGAATGATGCGCTCTACGATTTCCGTTTGGTTCGGTTCGAATATGTATTCCGTGTCCGATGGCGTGTTCTCGTCAATTGCTGCAGGCTGCAATGGCAAATATGCCTCCACCACAGGCTCTTGAACCGCTGCATTCACAAACTTATTGTAGACGACCTTGACTTCGTCATAATGGCCGGTCGCGAATTGGTGCATGATTTGGTCTGCAATGGTTTGCGCCGCATCAAAGTTGAGGTCTTCAAAAATCTTCCACACATCCGCATCAAAACCGGTTGGCTTCGTCGATTGATTCTTCTTGAATGCGTCATTCGCCTTCTTTCCAAGTGGAAGGACATGGCATTCCGCATTGGATGATTTCATGTAGGCGTTGACCGCCTTAACGATGTTGTTGTTAAAGCCTCCACACAAACCCCTGTTCGAAGTGATGGCCACCATCAACACACGCTTCACGTCTCGTTGCTGTGAATATACGCCTTCGCTGCTATCCAATGAGGCGCTCACATTCGACAATACGGCCTGCAGTTTTTCCGCGTACGGACGCATGCGGGTAATCGCGTCCTGAGCACGTCGCAATTTCGCTGCTGCCACCATTTTCATGGCAGAGGTGATTTGCATCGTGTTTTGAACCGATGTGATCCGTTCCCGTACTTCTTTGAGTCCGCCAGCCATGGGTTTATGCGTATTGAGCCGTCAATTCCTTTGCTGCGGCGGAAAGCACTTCCTTTTGCTCATCCCCGTACTTACCGCTCTTCAACTCATCCATCGTCCCAGCATGCTTTGCGTGCAGGTAGTCCAAGTAAGCGGTCTCAAATTCCTTCACTTTGTTGACCGGTACTTGCTTCAACAAGCCCTCAACACCGCAGAATATGATGGCGATTTGGTCTTCAACACGCATCGGGCTATTCAGATCCTGCTTGAGGATTTCGACGTTGCGCTCACCCTTATCGAGAACGGCCTTCGTCGCCTCATCCAAGTCCGAACCGAACTTGGCAAACGCCTCGAGCTCGCGGTATTGCGCTTGGTCCAGCTTCAATGTACCGGACACCTTCTTCATGGACTTGATCTGCGCGTTACCTCCTACACGGCTCACCGAGATGCCCACGTTGATTGCAGGACGGATACCACTCAAAAACAAGTTGGATTCCAAGAAAATCTGTCCGTCTGTAATTGAAATCACATTGGTTGGGATGTACGCCGAAACGTCACCCGCCTGGGTTTCAATGATGGGGAGTGCTGTCAATGAACCCCCTCCCTTCACCTTGTCTTTCAATGAATCAGGCAAGTCGTTCATTTGAGAAGCAATTCCTTGCTCTCCGATCACCTTCGCCGCGCGCTCCAACAATCGGCTGTGCAAGTAGAATACGTCACCGGGATAAGCCTCACGTCCTGGAGGACGACGCAACAACAGCGAAACCTCACGGTATGCAACGGCCTGCTTCGACAAGTCATCATAAACAACCAACGCTGCCCGGCCTGTATCTCGGAAGAACTCTCCAATCGCCGCGCCCGTAAACGGTGCATAGAACTGAAGTGGTGCAGGGTCCGATGCTGTTGCCGCCACAACCACGGTGTAAGGCAGCGCACCATTCTCTTCCAACGTCTTCACGATTCCAGCCACCGTAGATCCCTTCTGGCCTACCGCAACGTAAATGCAGAAAACGGGTTCACCCGCCTCATAGAATTCGCGTTGGTTGATGATGGTGTCAATCGCCACGGTTGTCTTTCCGGTCTGGCGGTCACCGATAATCAGCTCACGCTGACCACGACCGATTGGAATCATGGCGTCGATGGCCTTGATACCCGTTTGCAATGGCTCAGATACCGGCTGACGGTAAATAACACCCGGTGCCTTGCGCTCCATCGGCATTTCATACAAGTCGCCTTGGATGGGACCTTTTCCGTCGATAGGCTCGCCCAACGTGTTGACAACACGACCCAACATGCCGTCACCGACGCGAACAGATGCAATGCGTCGCGTTCGTTTCACCGTAGAACCCTCCTTCAAGTCTCCCGAAGGGGCCAACAATACCGCACCCACGTTATCTTCTTCCAAGTTCAATGCAATGCCACGGACTCCGTTTTCGAATTCGATCAATTCTCCGGATTCCACATTGCTCAAGCCATAGATGCGCGCAATGCCATCACCGACTTGAAGGACTGTTCCTACTTCTTCCAATTCCGCGGCGGACTTGACGCCTGCGAGCTGCTCACGTAAGATGGAAGAGACTTCTGCTGGATTGATTTCTGCCATGATTTCGGCTGGTGTTCAGTTTCTGTGTCCGGATTAGAATTCCGGCTCGTAATCGTGATCTGTAATTTGGCGACGGAGCAATTCCAATTCCCGTTTGATACTCGCGTCAATCATTTGATTGTCCATGAGCAATTGAAAACCGCCAAGAAGGCTGTTGTCTACGGTCTCTTGCAATTCCACTTCGCCATCGTGGAGTTTTTTCAATGCGTCGGAAATACGTCCGCGCAATGCATCGTCCATTGGAACGGCCGTGCGCACTTCCGCTACGCGGACATTGCGTTTGGCTCGAATCAACCCCATAGCTTCTGCAATGATGGCGGGCAAAATGGCCTCTCGACCCTTTCGCACCAGCACCTTCACAAACTCCAGCGTCAACGCACTGACATTGTTTTCAAAAATCTTGACTAAGATTCTTTCTTTCGCGTCGGCTTTGATCACCGGGCTCTTCAACATCAGTTCCAAATCTTCCGCGGCTTGAATGGTGTCATTCAATAACCGCACATCCTCATCCATCAAATCGATGGTGCCTTGCTCCTCAGCAAGACTAAAAAGGGATTTGGCGTATCGTATGGCTGCGCGTGGAGTGGCCATGAATTAGTTCAATGGAGATTCATCAATGAGTCGGTTCACAAGGGCCTTTTGTTCCTCGTTTGACTCCAATTTTTCTCGAAGCAAGCGCTCAGCAATTTCCAAGGAAAGGTTGCCCACTTCTGCTTTCAATTCAGCAACTGCCGCTTTACGCTCGATGGCAATTGCATCCTTCGCAGAGGCAATTTCTTTGTCCGCAGCTTCACGTGCTTTGTTTTTGGCATCTGCTACCAATTGGTCGGCCATTTCCCGTGCTTCACGCATCATTTGATCGCGTTGAGCTCGGGCTTCCTTCAATTGGTTTTCATTACTCGCGGCCAATGCCTCCATCTCCTTGCGAACTTTTTCAGCTTCATTCAAAGCTCCCGCAATGGATTGCTCTCGGTCGTTTAAGGCCGTGAGGATGGGGCCCCAAGCGAAACGCCGGAGGACGAAAAGCACCACAAGGAATGCAATGGATGCCCAAACGACGGTCCCGAGGGCCGGTGTTAGTAGCGCTCCCATGATCGGATTATCCGAGGGCTACAAGCAAGCAGATGATGATGCCGAAAAGAGCAACACCCTCAACAAGTGCCGCGGCAACGATCATGTTAGAACGCAAGTCACTGGTTGCTTCTGGCTGACGCGCCATAGCTTCCAATGCAGATCCGCCAATGCGGCCTACACCGATACCAGCGCCAATCGCTGCTGCACCTGCGCCAAGACCTGCAAGACCTTGACCTACTCCGATTTCAAAAAGAATGCTCAACAATTCCATAATGTTGGTTTTTATTGTGGATGGATTTTAACTCAGTGGTGTGCGGGGTCGTGGGTGGCATCGCCAAAATAGATGGCGGCAAGCAATGTGAATACAAAGGCCTGCAAGAAAGCCACCAACAACTCCAAGAAATACATGAAAATCATAAAGGCAGTGGAGAAAATACCCATGCCCGATCCGGCTCCGATGGCATGACCACCGTCTCCAAAGATGAAAATAAGACTAGTAAATGCGAGAATGATGATGTGACCCGCGCTGATGTTCGCTGTCAAACGAATCATCAAAACCGCTGGCTTCATGATGATGCTGAATACTTCAATCGGAACCAAGATGAATTTCACAGGTAACGGCACACCGGGAGGCCAGAAGATGTGACCCCAATAATGTTTGTTTCCGTTCAAATTGGTCAAGAAGAATACCAGCGTAGCCAACACCACCGTCACGCCAATAGTACCCGTGATGTTGAAGCCACCTAAGAAAGGCACCAGCCCCAAAAGGTTGCAGAAGAAGATGAAGAAGAACACCGTCAACAGGAAGGGCATGAATTTGTCAGCCTTATCGCCAATCGATGGTTTCGCAATCTCATCCCGAATGAATATAATGAGCGGCTCCATGGCGTTCGCCATGCCTTTCGGCGCCTGGCCCGGATTCTTCCGATAATAACCCGCGATACTCAAGAACATCCAAACCATAAGGCCGAGGATGACCAACATGCCGAACACCGACTTGGTGATGGAGAAGTCATATACCGTTAAGGATTCCCCGTTCGCCTTGGCTGTAATTTGACCGGATACCACTGCGGTTCCATCATCCGAAACACCATCTTCGGCATGCATGGTATACTCGATGCCGCCTTGTTCCGCTGTTTTGTTTCCGTGACCATGTCCCTCAAAAGCACTGCTCATAAAGGCTTGCAAGCCGTGTCCTTCGATGTAGAGAAGCACAGGAAGTGGAATGTGAACATCACCGAATAAGTGGATGTCATGTGCATCCGCAATGTGATGAATGATGAATGTGCCCGCTACAAACTCCTCTGAGTGGTGATCGTGGCCTTCTTCCGTCGCGTGGTCGGCGTGGTCATGTGCTTCATGATCGTGCCCCTCATGATCGTGGCCTTCAATCGCGTGCTCTTCATGCTCTTCAGTTGCGTGATGATTCTGCTCTGTTTGTTGCGCATCACCATGGTCTTGACCGTAAACGCTGCCCGCAGCGATTACGAAAAAGGCATAAAAAAAGACTCCAACCGAGCGAAAAAGACGATTCATTTTTGGCAATTCAGCAGAATTCGGCGCAAAAGTAATTCACAAGAGACAGGCAACATCGAAGTTTCGCAATTTTCTTTACCTCACCCGGTTGAAACTTCGAATTCTAACCTTTTGAAGACAGTTTCTGGGACTCTATGACAAGCAGAGTCGTGTTGAGCGCAAACGCGGAAAACAATCCCATGACAAAGTGAACTCGGAATTCCCCTCCGATAAACACCAAATACACCAAAACTCCCGCCAAACTCGTGAACATTTTCAATGCTGTTGACCCATTCACAGCTGTGACAAATTGTATAGGTGAGCGGTCCGCGGCAACCGTAATCCATCGGTTCAGAGCCAATGCAAGAAAACCATATCCCATAATGATCAACGCCCAAGCCCACGTCGAAGCAAAGCCTTCAAACACAGGTATCAACAAACCCATGCCGTACAGCGCTGCATTTGCAGCAAAAATTTTAATCGGAAAATTCACGATTTCGAAAGCTCTTTGATGACCATGTAAATCGCGGTAAAGGTTCCCACAATACCACCAACCATCGTCCCAACAGGTGTGTCATTTTGTGCGCTTTCATCCCACCAGCGGCCTAACCAAACCGCTACGCCAATCGACCCGGCCATGGTGAAAGCCATCCCAGAAAAGCGCAAAAAAGAGCCTCCTTGTTTCGGGGGCGATTGGTTTTCGCGAACGTCAGGGTTATTCAAGAAAAAGCGCGTGGTTAAACGGCTGCTGTCTGCTTGTGATCAGACTTCACCTCCGCATTCACAGATCGCTCGCGGCCGGCATCCTTGATGTCCTTCACTTTTGAGTTGAGGTGCAAATTACCCGTGGCTTGAGCTCCATTTTCAACAGACAATTGGCCGTATTGAATTTCGCCATGAACTTTCGCAGAAGACTTCAACACGAAAAGTTCTTGCACCAGGATGTTGCCCTCCATTTGACCTTCTGTCTCACAATGGGCGCAGGATACCGTGCCTTTGATGCTGCCCGTGCTACCGACCACCAATCGTCCCTTGGTGATCAATTCTCCTTCGAATGTTCCGTCGATTCGAACGTTATTTTCACTTCGAAGCACTCCTTCAAAAACGGTGCCCTTCGCAATACGGTTGACCACATTCTCCGAAGCGGTGTCTGGTTTTGGTGATTTTTTGGTAGATCCAATCATGGTGCAAATGTAATTCTAAAGCTGAAATTTCAAGCAGGTTTACTCCGCTCCCTTCAAATACACTTTCTCAAACCAACTCATGTAACTGTCTGTCTCTTTGTTCTTAAAGAGCTCAATGTAGTTCTCTGTAGAAATCACGAACATCGCATAACCCGAGGTATTGATGGCCTGCAAAATACCCGTGTTGTTGGTGAACACCTCATAATAGTCCAAACTGTAGTCCTGGCGTTTGAAGTCCTTCACCAGGACGATTTGGAAATTTCGGTTGATGAGATTGGCTGTAACGCGCAATTCGTTTGACCCGAAAAATTCGCTGTTAAAATCTGCGATGGAAGCGCGCAGCTCCTCCACGTTCCCGCGCCCAACCGGCACCAACATTCCAAAATAGTGTTCCAGATAGGGTTTGTGCTCCCAAGCCACTTCAACCACTTCCTCTTCTTGGTTTTTCTCTTCTTCCTTACTTCTCGTAACATTTAGCGCAGCAAGCAAGGCTTGTGCAAACTCTGCTTCTTCGGTATCGGGGCAGTTGGAAATGATTTTTCCGAGCGCTTCATAATACGCACTTCGATCACCTCCTGCATAAGCGCTCAACCCTCCTATGCATTGAGCTCGCAGCAACCGATACTTGCATACATAATGATCGCTGGGGTGGTAATTGATCACCTCATCGCAGGCCAGCAATACTTCTTGGTAAGCCTTTCCGTAGTAACGCTGTAACTGCGCTTCATAGGCTTCCCGCTGCTCCTGAATGCGAACTTGCTCCTGATCCGCGAAATCCGGATTCTCAATCAGGATCGCCCATTCCGAATTGGGATAGCGAGACAACACCTGAGCACTCCAATATTCGGAATTGCATGTTTCGCAGAAGGGGCTTTGGTAGTTTTCTTCAATTTCGCGTTGGAGGTAAGTCCGAAACAACTGATAGTAAGCGGTTGGGTGAAACTCG
>JBMSHA010000041.1:0-10469 GCA_049416245.1 Flavobacteriales bacterium
GCTCCTTTGGCCATGGCGATGCTCGCATGGTAGGGCATCCCAGATTGTACGGCGACTGTGCTGAATAGCACAACGGAGGCGGACGGAGCTTGCTGAAGCAGCTTGAGATTGGCCTGAAGGGTTTGAACGGCACCCAACGCATTAATTTCCAGCTCTTCCAAGAAATGCTCACGCTTGAGTCCTTTGAATGGTTTCAATCGAATGGTACCCGGGCAATACACCAAACCGTCCAACTGATCCGCAAAACCCGACAAATCACAGGGGTGCGCCACGGCATCAAACACCAAGCTTTGGTAGTTGGAAATCGCTGCGGAAACTCCCGAACGAGACACCCCAATCACCCGGTGGCCTTGCTCCAATAATTGCGTCCGGATGGCCGCTCCCAATCCCCGGGAATCGCCAATCACGGCAAACGTCTTGCCCTCAGGCATCGCTTTTATTCATCAAATGAGCGATTTCCGATTCGACTTCTGCCGCCTGGGCCATCAAAGCATCGGACTTGGTGCGGTCGATGGAACTCATGCGATAAGCATCAGCCAGCAGTGCGGCGTGTTGCTTTTGCAGCTTCTTGACCGGATCTTTTTTGAATAATCCTAACATGCCGTTACAACAAGTGAAGTCCGGCGGTGTTCGGATGTCAACCGAGTTGTTCGAGTTTTCCGTTGAGGACCTCCAATTTGGCTAGCGCATCCGATTCCTTTTTCCGTTCGAGTTCGACCACCTGTTCTGGGGCATTTTGCACGAATCGTGCGTTGCTCAATTTCCCGCGCACAGCTCGGAGAAAACCGTTTATGTGTTCAATCTCTTTTTCGATTTTCGCCTTTTCAGCGTCGACATCCACGGATTCACTGAAGGGAATGAAGAACGAAGACGTGCCCACGATGAACCCAAAGGCGTTGGGCACCTTTTCTGCAACGCGTGCGAGTTCATTCACGTTGCCCAGTTTAACCATGGCGGCTTCAAACAAATCTGGAAAACCATCTTGAACCTGCACACTCAAGTCCAACGTTTCACGCATGTTGATTTGATTCTGCTTCCGGATGTTTCGGATTTCCGTCACCACCTGCTTAAACGCTTCAGCCTGCGCCAAAATTCCCGCATCGTAGTTCGAACGTTCCGGCCATTGTGCAATGCACAAAGCCGACTCGGGACCTTCGCGCTTCTCAAGCCAATGCCAAATCTCTTCGGTTTGGAATGGCATGAACGGGTGCAGCATTTTGAGCAAATCCTCGAAAATCGATTTGGTCGCAGCCAAGGTGCCGGCATCCACAGGCTCCCCAAAGGGGGGCTTGATCAATTCCAAATACCAACTGCAGAAATCGTCCCATACCAACCGATACATATTCATCAAGGCCTCACTCAGTCGGAATTCGGCGAATTGTCCTTCCAGTTCTTTCAGTACGTTCTGTACACGCGCCTCCATCCATCGAATGGCCTCCGCAGATGCATCGGGCATCGGGCGAGCCGCATCCACCTCCCAACTTTGGGTCAAACGGAAGGCATTCCAGATTTTGTTGGCAAAGTTTCGTCCTTGTTCGCAGAGCTTTTCATCAAACGGCAAGTCGTTTCCAGCAGGCGATGTCAAGAGCATGCCCACGCGGACACCGTCAGCTCCATATTGCTTCATGAGCTCGATCGGGTCCGGGCTATTGCCCAAACTTTTCGACATTTTTCGGCCTTGTTTGTCTCGAACGATGCCCGTGTAATAGACGTTCTTGAACGGCTCTTGCCCGCGGTATTCGTATCCAGCGATGATCATCCGCGCAACCCAGAAGAACATGATTTCGGGTGCCGTAACCAAATCCGCAGTCGGGTAATAGTACCCCACTTCCTCTTCTGTTTTCAGCCCGTCAAACACTTGAATGGGCCACAACCAGCTGCTGAACCACGTATCCATCACATCCTCGTCCTGACGCAATTCAGTTGCGTCCATGGCCGAATTGCCTGACTTTTCGCGGGCTTTCGCCAAGGCTTCTTCGAGGGTTTTGGCGACGACAAAATCTTCTGCTCCTTCCCCGTAGAACCATGCCGGAATACGGTGCCCCCACCAAAGCTGGCGGCTCACGCACCAATCCTTCACGTTCTCCATCCAATGGCGGTAGCTGTTCTTGAATTTCGGCGGATGAAATTTGATGGTATCATCCATCACATGATCCAAGGCCGGTTTCGACAGTTTTTCCATGGATAAAAACCACTGCAAACTGAGCCGGGGCTCGATGACCGCATTGGTGCGCTCGGAACGCCCGACGCTGTTGGTGTAGTCCTCGGTTTTGAC
This sequence comes from Flavobacteriales bacterium, assembly GCA_049416245.1. Taxonomy (GTDB): domain Bacteria; phylum Bacteroidota; class Bacteroidia; order Flavobacteriales_D; family Sanyastnellaceae; genus UA16. The sequence goes on from JBMSHA010000041.1 coordinate 2,276, forward strand.
CAAATTTCCAGAAGCCTCCAACACCCCTTCCACAGCCTTCCTTACATCAAACCGGTCTTGACCTGCGAATTGGCCGCCGTGCTCATTGAGCGTTCCGTCTGAATTGAAAATATCGATGGAATCGAGTCCGTGCTTTTGCCCAAGATCGTAGTCGTTGACATCGTGGGCGGGGGTCACCTTGAGGCAGCCCGTGCCAAATTCTCGATCGACGTATTCGTCCAAAATAATGGGCACTTCACGATCTGTCATGGGAACCCGTGCGCGCTTGCCGTGCAAATGCTTGAAGCGCTCGTCCTCGGGATGCACACATATCGCCGTGTCCCCCATAATCGTCTCAGGTCGGGTCGTGGCGATGGTGAGGAATTCGCCGGGTGATTCAGCAATTTCATACCGCACGTAATACAACTTCCCGTTCTCTTCCGTGTGGATGACTTCTTCGTCACTCAAAGCCGTTTGCGCCGCTGGATCCCAATGCACCATGCGCTCGCCGCGGTAAATCAAGCCTTTTTCAAACAGGTCAATGAACGTGTCGATCACACCGTCATAATACGCTTCATCCATGGTGAAGCGGGTTCGCGTCCAATCACAACTCGCCCCTAACTTCTTCAGTTGTTCCAGGATGATGCCCCCGTGTTCGTGCGTCCACTCCCAAGCGTGTTCCATGAATTCATCCCGCGACAAATCAGATTTCTTGATGCCCTTCTCACGAAGGCGCCGAACAACTTTGGCTTCGGTGGCGATGGAAGCATGATCTGTACCGGGCACCCAACACGCGTTCTTGCCCATCATGCGCGCCCGTCGCACCAACACATCTTGGATTGTGTTGTTGAGCATGTGGCCCATGTGCAACACGCCCGTCACGTTGGGTGGCGGAATTACCACCGTGTAGGGTTCGCGGTCATCGGGCTTGGATTCGAAAAATCCATGCTCGAGCCAATAGGCATACCACTTTTCTTCACTGGCTCCGGGATCGTATGTCGTGGGGATTTCCATCGGTTGGGAACGTTTTCTTGCGCGCAAAATTCGGACAAAAAAGAAGTCGTTCCGACAATGAAGGGAACGACTTCCAAAAAGGACCGGGGTCCAATGATTTATTTGCTTATTCTTTATTCAAAGGTGCTCCCGTTGAAGCAGGCTTCACCGGTGCGCCACCCTCAGGTGCGCCGGCGTCCGAGGCCTCTACCTTGCCTTTGATACGAATTACTTTCGTGGGCTCGTTCGTCGCATTCGACGTGATGGTCACGCTTTTGTTGATTGGACCGATGCGCTTCGTGTCGTATCGCACGTTGATCACAGAAGTTGCACCTGGCATGATGGGATCCTTGTCGCACTTTGGCACCGTGCATCCGCAAGAACCTTTGCATCGTGAAATGATCAGAGGCTCCGTTCCGTCATTCGTCACGGTAAATTGGCATCCTCCGTCAGCGCCTTGCGAGATGGTTCCGTAATCGTGTACTTCCTTATCCAATGTAATGGATGGGCCTTGCGCCAATGCGGTAGCGAATCCCGCGAAGAGCAAACATGCTGTCAAAAAATGTTTCATAACTGCCTTTTGAATTTTCAAGGTTAAAGATAATGACAAAGAAATTAGCTCCGTGTTCCTGCGTCGATTTTGACGCAAATTCACATTCACTGGTTTCTTTGCGGACGGTTCTTTCAAGAATTGAGCCAAAAAAAGGGGAGCTGAACACTCCCCTTTTTCTTTTGATGTCTAAGCGATTATTCGCAAGATGTTCCGAAGTTCGACAAGAAGGTCAACAAGTCAGGTGTACCCACCGTGTTGTCGCCGTTCAAATCCCCTGGGCAAGAACCACCTCCAGCGAATTCACAAGAACCATCATCCGTCGTTGCTGTAGCATCATAGTTCGAGGCATCCTCATAGGTGCAGCCCATGGCCGTTGGCGTCACACAGTAACTTGCATCAGAAGCACTAAAGGGGTTGTACTCTGCGTATGTTGGATCGGTACAACCTGGGCACTGATCGCAGCTGTTGAAACAAGCGCCTGAAGTGACGGTATTTCCCGCAACCGTAATCACACGGTTACCTCCGTTTCCGCAATCTCCCACACTCTCATCCATTCCCCAAGCATCGCCGTTGATGAACTTGTACTCATACGTTCCTTGTTGCAACTGGATGACCACTTCGTGCACGCCATAGCCCACGTATGGTACCATGGTTGCTGACGGATCCCATCCTTGGAAGCTACCAGCGATGTGAACCCCCGCAGCTGAAACGGTTTCGTTTGACATGTTCACACGGAACGATACGAGGTAAGCACAGCTGCCATCGTCCACGTTGGCGCCGGGTTCGTAGTTCTGTGCAGAAGCGTCCATGCAACCGTTGTAGTTGCAGTTGCCTGCATCTGTTGCCGCTGGGTTGTAGTTGTCTGCTGATGAATCTTGGCAACCCACCACTTCCTGACAGTCAAGCACGGAGTCCCCGTCTGTGTCGGTGTAGTCACAAGCAACGCTCAAATCACAGAAATCCGTGAATCCGCATGCCATTGGGTTGCCGCAGCCCATGTTGAATGAAGTGATCGGAGCAGCCCACAGGTAGCTCGGCCCGATGATGGGCACTGCCGATTTCCAGACTCCGTTGTTTTCACTCAACACGACCGTGCCGCCAGTTATGGGGTCCACAAAACGAATCAAGTTTCCGCAGAACGAAATGTCGGCCATACCAGCCAACATCACCAAGTCGGCGAGCAAGCCGCCGGTTTGGTCTGTGATGTTGCTGAAGTTCATCGGACCGTCTGTTCCGTCACCGAGGAATACCCCGTTCAACGCAACGTTCGGGTTCACACCACCTCCAGCTTCGCAGTCTGCAGCGTACACCTCGTTATCCGTTCCGGTCAATGTCACACCGACCAACCAGACCATTTCAGCTCCTGTGACGATGGTGCTCGATACGTTGTAGTCACAGCTTCCATCGTCTTCAGTTGCTGCACCGTTGTAGTTGCAAGCAATGGGGCTGGTGCAGCCCAAAACAACCAATGAATTGCCGTCGCAATCGAATCCTTCTTCTGCATAAATGCAGCTTCCGTCATCCGACGTGGCCAAGGCGTTGTAGTTACAAGCCGTCTCATCGTTACAACCAGGTCCCAAAGCCACAACTTCCAGGCTTGCTGCAAGACGTGGGGCCGTGTAATCTTGGATTTGATCAATCCAGAACATGGCTTCTTCCGGGCCCATCGTTGGGTTCAACGTCAATTGCGTTGCCGCAATGTTGGTTCCGTTCGCTGCATCAACCGCTTGAGTTACCGCAACGTTCCACCACTGCCATGGCGAGCCATCGTATGGCTCGGTTGGAACGCCATCAACGTAGTTGTTCAGCACCGGGTACAACCCGTCCCAGCCGTTGTTTCCAAAGGCCGCAGCTGGATCAACCAAGCCGATCTCCGCAAAAGGTGCGTTGTTGTTGGTTGCGTATCCGTTGATTTCATCGTGAATGTCATAAGCACCTGACACCTCTACGACAGGCTCATTCGTCGTGGGTACAATCAAAACGCCCGTGTTGTATGGTGCAAATTGGTCATGTGGCGCGTGGAAACTCACCATGGGCATGTCGCCTTCGTCCAACCAATTCAAATCACCCAATGCACCACCCAAGTTCATTTGGAAATTGAAGTCGCTGCTGTAACCCACGTGGTTCGCCATGCACAACTGGAATCCACCAATCGATGCCGGAGCATATGTGTCAGTCGTTGCATCCGGGTCACCGTGAATGCCTTCAATGACCATGGGGATGAAGGAACCGTCTCCTGGATCGTACCAGAATTTCGTGATGGGGTTGCCTGCGTCGTCAACAATGATGTCATTGTAGTCCGAGATGGTAGCCGATGCCAATGAGATGTAGCCACCTGTACCTTCACCGAACATGGCAATTTTGTCACCACTGACCCCCCATGGGTTCCCATCCTCTGCAACCGTCTTACGGAAGAAGCGCACTGCCGTTCGGCTGTCCTGAACGCCACGGTATGCTGCCTGAATCAATTGGAGTGTACGCTCGGCTTGCGTAGAAGCCAAAGGGTTCCAACCCAAGCGGTAGTCGCATGATGCAACTACATAGCCCATGCGCGCGAAACGAGAACAAATCTCGACTGCGCTGCTGTCCGTTCGGGTGCCAACTGCACTTCCGTTCAAATATTGCGGCAAGAAATTACCCGTGTGGAAATACAAAATAACAGGACGATCCGTTTCGGTATCGCCTGCAGGCTCGTATACATCCATGAGCAGGTTTTCCGGAGCAGGTGGCAGGCCTTGCAAGGCTGGAATAACCGTAATGTTTTCACCGTAAACCACCCCTGAAGTCACCTCGACTTCGTCGAAAATTTCATCGATGTAGCGCACTCCAGCGTCTCCACCAATCTCAGAAACAGCACCCAATGCCAAAGCCATTCGCGGCGTATTGTAATCCACCATTTGGCCAATCCAATTCATGGCTTCCGCTTCGCTCATTGTTGGGTTCAACATCAAAGCCGTGGCAAGGAAGTTCGTTCCATTTGCCGCGTCGTACGCTGCAATAGGAGCTTGATCAAACCATTGCCAAGGTGAGCTATCAGAAGGCTCAGTTGGGACTCCGTCGACGTAATTATTCAAAACAGGGAACAAACCGTCATATCCCATGTTGGCTGGAGAACCCGCATCGTCCAATCCGGCATCCGCAAAAACGGCGTTGTTGTTCGTTGCGTATCCGTTGATTTCTTCATGGATGTCCATCGCACCTGACACCTCTACCACAGGCTCGTTCGTCGTTGGAACAATCAAAACCGCCGTTTCATAAGGAGCAAAAGGATCGTGAGGACATTGGAAACTGACCATGGGCATATCCCCTTCGTCCAACCAATTCAAATCACCCAAAGCGCCTCCAGCGTTCATTTGGAAGTTAAAGTCCGAGCTGTATCCTACGTGGTTCGCAGCACACAACTGGAATCCTCCCACAGAAGCCGGTGCGTAGGTATCTGTTGTGGCATCTGGATCACCGTGAATGCCTTCAATTACCATCGGGATGAACGAACCGTCTCCTGGATCGTACCAGAACTTCGTAATCGGAGATCCGGTGTCGTCAAGAATGATGTCGTTATAGCTCTCAATGGTTGCAGACGCCAACGTGATGTAGCCTCCCGTTCCATTGCCAATCATACCGATTTTATCGGGATCGATGCCGTAAGGGTTGCCCTCCGTATCTTCTGACTTGCGGAAGTAGCGGACCGCCGTACGGCTATCCTGGACCCCACGATATGCAGCCTGAATCAACTGGAGTGTGCGCTCTTGCTGAGTCGAGGCGAGTGGATTCCATCCCAGACGGTAGTCGCAGGAAGCCACCACGTAACCCATTTTAGCGTAACGCGTGGCCATCTCAACCTCCCAATTATCCGATTTCGAACCGAGGACACCTCCGTTCACGAACGGGGGCAAAAAATTACCCGTGTGGAAAATCAGCAACAACGGTCGATTGGTCTCGGTATCGCCGGTCGGTTCGTAAACGTCCATTTTCAAATCCTCCATTGCAGGTGGCAATCCTTGCAAGGCCGGAATGACTGTGATGTTCTCACCATAAACCACATCAGTGGTCACGGTCACTTCATCGAAAACCTCATCGAGGTAGCGAGTCTGCGCATCAACTTGAAGCACAGCCAAACACGCGGCAAGCGCGCTGAATAGTATTCTTTTCATCAGACAGGTATCTGGGTGATTTTGGTTTTTCCCCGGGTAAGGTAGGAAAAAAACATTTAACGTGTATGTCTTACACGAATTTAATCACCTAAAAATCGAGTTTAGCGGAATCAAATCAGGCATTCAGCTACAATCTTCCCCCAGCCGAAACCCGCCAAGCACCTTATCGAATCGACTGTGCAGCTCGCTTAAGGGATTGCAACATGATGGCTGGCGTGAAGTCTTGAATGCGCTTGGCCGATTCGGATTTGTCTTTGATGTGGTTAAAGTCGTACACCAAACTCGCATACAACATCCGCCCGACGTATGGACCGCCGTACGCTTCGATGTGAATATTCTTCAGCAAGTTGGATCCACCAATCTTCACGGTCGTATTCCACGGTTCTATGACCGCATTGACCTGAGCGTCCAGCAAATCATATGTGGGCACAAACCCTGTGAATTGTGGGGAGCCTTCAAAAAGAAAACCTTCAATCCATTTGTAATTAACTCCGAATCCCCAAGTCGATTCACCGTCCAAATGGAGATCCCGTGCCGTGATGCCCAAGTTGTATTTATGCCTTGGCGTATTAAACGCTGGAATAATAGGATCATCTTCGTCTGTTTTGACCAACTCATTCCAGCTGTAGTTGCCTGAAATCATGAAGCGGTTATCGAGGTAGTAATTGACCCCAATGGAAGCGCCTTGGGTTTGGACTTCGTTCAATGAGTTGGCCGCGTATCGGTAGACCTCCACTGCTCTAGGCGACTGCTCATTTCCTATGAAGAGCGCGTCGAGGCCAATGTTGTATCCAATAAAATCCGTGTACACACTGAAGTAGTATCCCCCGTCTACGTAAACTTTTTCTCCCAACGTGGTGCGGTAACCGATTTCAAACGTTTTCACGCGTTCCGGCCGGATGGGATCGATGTTAAAGTAAACCAGGGTATCCCTGTTGAGCCCGTATTGACCATTCGCTGCATCCGCACTGTTCCGGAAATCAATGAAACTGCTTACAGTAATTAAGCTGTCCGCTCCCTCTAAGTTGCCCACAAGCGTCGCCGGCCCCACATCCAACCACAGGTATTGATCCGCCAGAGTGGGGTTTCGCAAGGCCGAGCTGAAGCTCATACGCAAGTAATCTTGTTCACGCGGGTTGAAGACCAATGAAGCCGCCGGTGAATACACCCAATCGAAGTTTTGGTTTTTATCGGCACGGATGGTTCCGGTAGCGATGACGCGGTCCTCGAGGAACCGACGTTTGATACCCGAGTAGAAGCCGACTTCTTGGTTTACGATTTTCGATGCCGTATCACTGAAAATCGTTCCATCGCTCCAAGGGGTGTAGCGCCTGAAATTTCCGCCGACTCGAATTTCTTCAAGGCCCTGTGGTTGGAAGATGTACTCACCGTGCACATGGCTCAAACTGGATTGGTCAAAAAATCGGGTACCGCCTTCACCCTCATTATTCTTTGCAGAAACCAATTCATTGAAATTTTGCTCAAATTCAGCCGATCCCGGCGCCCAGTAACCCAGCGGATTTTGGGCCACATCGTTCAATCCTGCGTAACCGGCATTCGTCCAGGCTTCCACTTGGGAATGCCACAAAGAAAGGGAATCACTGTATTGACCATACCAAGCTGGAATCGCGCCATCCTCATAGCCGTAGATCGGGAATCCAAATTCAGGATCCACGCCGATTTGAACCAAGTCTGGCCAAGTCTGGTTGATTCCCGGCACGATGCTGTCCACCCAATAGCGGTAATACACTTTGGAGTACTGGTAATCCGAGCGTGTACGCTCTTGCAACCTCAAAGCGGTCGCGTACGGATCGTATGAATTCCCTGCATCCTCACTCGTGCGGTAAGCGCGGACGAACCATTTGCCCGGTTTGCGCAATTCGAGTTTGTGCTGATAGAATTCGATGTCGCGCAGGCTGAAACGGTTATCACCTTGGTACACGGTCGTTCCGAAGCCGCTGTTAAATCCGTAGACCAGCTCCGGACTCTCGTAGGTATCCTCCGGGTTGAGACGATAATAGAGTGCCGTGCTCACTTTGAGGTTTTCGGTGTTGTAATCCACCAAATCAATCTCCTTGTATCCGGTGCGGAAGAAATTGCCCAGTCCCCGCGCGTTGCTGCTGCCATCCCCCGAGTAATCAAAAACCGGCTTGTACTCATCACCATATATATTGACCGCATCGTATCTGCCTGGGTTATTTGGGTCGACTTGCGATCCGTCGACCGGATTGTAGTTCGTGGCCTCCCAGTCGTACGCGGAAAAACGGAATGCGTTCACCTTAAAGCCCAAAACCGGATCCCCGTCGTCGTTGGTCGTGTAATCGGCATAACGGACAGCCAATTCATTCAGCTCACGTTCTCCCACTCGCACCGAAGCCGTCACACCCGGAAATTGGAACGGGGATTTGGTCTCCATCGAAACCACCCCATTGAACGCGCCAGGACCATAAAATGCGGAGCTCGCACCGGCAACAATGTCCACGCTTTTCACATCCAAATCCGACGCCCCCAAGAAATT
>JBMSHA010000042.1:0-10440 GCA_049416245.1 Flavobacteriales bacterium
GGCGTCCACGATTTCAATCACCGTTGTTTGTTGTAGTGGCGGTGGCGGCGGTGGCGGCGGTACAATGTTCACAGGGATTTCCTCGTCTTCAAGTAAATCCGCTTCGAAATCAATCGCCCGTGTGATTGCCACATCATATGAAGTCCAGGCCAATGCGCTGAGCAACAATGACAATGATGCCACAAACCCGATGGCTTTCCAAGCCCCGCGCTTGTTTTCCAAATTCGCTTCAGGAGTTTTTCGACTGAGCATGAGTTTTCAGATTGGGCCTCGAAATTACGTCAATAAACGCAGACCGAGGAAGGATTATTCAAGTTAACATTTCGTCCGTTCAGTTCCAGCAACCGTAGATGCCTCGAAAAGCCAATCTACCCATTAGAACACCCAACCCATCCGCGAGCATGTCTCCCACACTTGCAAATCGGCCTTCGAACCAAACATCTTGTGCAAATTCCAAGCCAACTCCGTACATACACAGCATAACGCCTGCGTACCATTTGTATTTTCGGATGGTGCCCGACTTGCCCAAGGCGACGAAGACGCTCGCCGAGAGAACGGAGAACATCGCCAGGTGGATGAGTTTATCCACGTGCAGCAATTCGAATGATTGTTCGGGCAACTCGGAACCGGGAATCGCGTGCAACCCAAAAATCAGCAAGGCCCATGAAATCGGCATCATCACGTGGCGCCACTGAAACGCTCGACGGATTCCCGTATCGTTTAAGTCGCCGCGCATGGTCCTCAGCTTTTACGCAATGAGCTCGCCGTAGGCCTCGTGAGACAGTAAGCCTGCCACGTCATCAGGATTGTCCACCCGGATTTTGATGATCCATCCTGCTCCATAAGGATCGCTATTGACCGCTTCGGGTTCGTCCTCGAGTGACTCGTTGAATTCCAACACCTCACCGGCAACTGGGGCGTACATATCGCTTACCGTTTTGACCGCTTCGATGGTACCAAACACCTCCTCCGCTCCAACCGATTCGCCGACCGTATCCACTTCAATGAACACAATGTCTCCCAACTCGCCTTGGGCGTAGTCTGTGATTCCAATGGTGGCAACATTACCTTCCAAACGCACCCATTCGTGCTCTTTGGTATAGCGCAAATCTTGCGGAATGTTCATGGCTTATTGATTCAAATTGAAGCGCAAAGCTACTCCAGAACGGATATTCGAAGTAGCAAAAGAAGTCGAGATGTACGGATTTGTGATTTGGTGATCGTAGAACGCCCGCATCGTCAGTTTATCCGAAACTTCGAGGTCTGCAGACATCTTGATGGACACCAATTTCTGACCCGCAGTCACCTGATTTTGGCGCTCTTCCATCTTTCGGATGATGGTGCGGTTATCACGGACATTCAAGTCGGCACGTAACACCAAATCCGTTTCCTTCAGCATCTTCACAGGCAGTTTGCCATAGGTCTTGATGAACGGATTGGGGACGTCTTTGAATTTGTATCCGAATCCGACGACCAACCCTTCGCTCTTCGTTTCCGTGATTTGGTAGTTGGTCAAACCAAAGGCCACATTGCGATCGCGCTTCAGCTCCACTTTCAGCTGCGGTTCGTTTTCTCCTTCGGTTTTGATGGTCATGTCCACACCGATGAGGGGCGAAAGCTGCTCACTCAAACTCACAACATTGAACTGCCGTTCAGAAATGTAGTTGCCAAATGCGCTTTGGTCGAAAGCCGATGGCAGACCGTTGGCGTCTTCCTGGTAGTTCAGGTTTGTTACGTAGTTTGTAGTGAGGGTTGAACGGTAACTGTGATTCAGGTTGAACCGCTTGAAATATTGTTTGAAGAACTCGTTCTTCGTCAAGCCGTCATAGGACACGCGCCAGTTGGGCGCCACCGGCGTGTTGAATACGTCGAGGGGAACGTCCTTTGCATCCACTCCGAGGTAGGCCGAGATGAATGCTGGAATCGTGACGTCTTGGCTCGTGCCGCCCCATCCGCTGTAATAGCCGGTATTCTCCGGTTCGTCAAGCTGGTAAGACTCGGCATTCAAGCGGCTGGAAATTTGGAGGCGATTCAACAAAAAGTCCGTCCAAATCTCCGAGTTAAATTCATCTTCTACATCATCTTCGATGAATGCCGTATTCCAACTCATGACGGTCGCCGAGAATTGGCCCGTTTCATTCGGTGAATCGTACACGAAATCGCCCAATTCCTCATCGTATCGGAAGAAGCTGGTGTAATTCTGGCTCACATTGCGATTTGCAGTGAGCTCAATCTTCAAGTGCTTGATCGGTTCAAGGTTGGCGCGAACGTTGAACGTTTCTTGGAAGGTTTGATTGTATTGTTGGTTCTGGAAGGGTTGCTGAATCAACCATCCATTCGCCGCTGCGTCCGTTGCAAAATCACGGACTTGTACACCTTGCCAATTCGTATTCTGGTGCCCCAAAAGAAACAGCGCTCCCGGCGCCAGCAATTGCTCGTCCATGCCCACAAAACGCGCACGCTGCGCGTAACCCGGTAACAGCATGCCTTCGTTACGCGTAAACGAGCCTGAAACGTTTTGTACGCTCATGATCAATCGGACCATTGTAGCCAACGGATTCATCTCGAACTTGACCTTATCCTCCTCCTCGGCATTTCCAAATCCGTCGCGGTCTTCATTGCGAATTTCATTCCGGGTCGGGGCGCGACGAGGCGGATTCAAGAGATCTTTAACTCCAGGGATTTTGTTGTAGAGGTTGGCAAAATTTGCTTGGGCATTCAAACTCAAATTCCGCGAATTTTGAATGGTATTGCCCAGGCTGTCTTGCGAGAACGGCGCGCGGTCCCAGCGGTAACTTCCTTGATATCGAATGTCACTTGAAATGAAATTCACGATGGGCAATTTGTCGAAAGGCAACTTGTACGTACCCGTGACATTGTGATTGTACGTCGTGATCTCACCCGCATTCTGCAAATTGGCAAAAACCGAGTCTTTGTATGCTTGATACGCTTCGGGGTCCTCGCGGTTGATTTCCCCGGCCGGTTCACCAACCAAGGCTTGCGCAGTGCCGGTGTAGTCAAATTTCAGCGCCTTCGTCAGGTCATACTTTAACGCGTAGTTTCGCGACCATTGCCACGTCTTCATGACCTGGGTGTTGATCAATAAGTTGGTCTCAACTCCAAGTAAAGCCTCCGTATTGTTCCGAACCCGGCTGGTCTCGTAAATACGATTCATTTGGGTGCCTACCGTGAATTGTTTTGGGAACAAGTAGAAATTGAAGTCAGTCAACCACTTCATGCTTTCCATTTTCCGCAAGAATCCAATTTTGCTGAATGGTTTGAAGTTTTTCGGAGAATGGGAGAAGTTGTAGTTCAACCCTCCGCGGTATTCTCGGTTGATTTGGAACTCCGTATTCACATCGCGATTGAACGCTTCGATGTAGCTGAAGTTGGCTGAGAAATTGGCCGGATCGAACATCTTCAAAAGTCCGATGCCGTTTCCGCCACCACCGCGAGCCGAACCGCCACCACGAGCCGAACCGCCACCGCGAGCGGAGCCGCCGCGTCCTCCACCCATATCCACATTACCGTCGGTCACATCGTTGCCATTGCCATCCTTGCCTCCTTTGCCACCATCTTCCGATCCCATTCCACCTCGGCCGCCAGCATCGGCACCTCCGCGGCTGCGATTACGGTCCCTCGAACCACCTGAACTCAACTGAGGATCGATTTTGATATTGGAGAAGTTGATGGATTTGAGTTGGTTGACGGACTGAGCGTTGTTCTGCCTTTCCTCTGACAATCCCTGCTGCTCCGCCATTTCGATATCAGGAGACAGAGGGTCGAATTGAGGCGTTGACACCTCCTGCGAATACCCCAAATACATCGGCAAGGTCACTCCCAGTCGCTTCGGTAACAACTTGCCCAACTGAATCGTACCCGATGCGTCCAACGCTTGGATGGTCTCTCGCTGACGTTCTTGAATGCGTTGTTCCAATCCGCCAAAGCCCGGAGTCGACATGTTTGCAGCCAAGGCGACATTTCCGAGATCAGCCAACTTGGCATTCATCTGCGCTGTCACGGCCCATCCGCCTTGTTCATTGAAGTCGGCCAATCGCATCTCGTTCACCCAAACCACACCGCACTTGTCCAATCCGTCGTCATCGTTATCAAAGGCATTTTCGTCCTTATCCGGATTGCGTACCCCGACCATGACCATCACCACATTAGCGAGGTTTGGATTCCCCTTCACCGCAATGCGCGCGTTGTATTCGGAATCCATCGCTTCGTATTCATCAAAAAGCGGATAACCCGCCGGGCGCTCAATTTTCAAGTTTTGCAATTTGCGGAACTCGATGTCGATGTTGTTCTGCGCAGGCCAAATCAAGTCCTCGTCACCCGTATTCCAAGGCGTGACCTTCATCGGAATCTCGTACTCGTAATAGTTGTTCTCGAAATCGTTCCCCAGACGAATGAAGCAGGTCATATCATCATCGTTCAAGGCGGTGCCATTCGGTCCGGCTTCCGCGTGCACGTACATGCGCAAACGCTTGTACATCCGCATATCGAAGTTGATGTTGCGGTAGGCGCCGCGCGCATCACCGTCTTTCAATCCACAAACCGCCATCTCAAGGGACTGCTCGTTCAGCCGGCGCTGGTTGGCGGTTCCCACGTCAATTTCTCGGATGATACCCGGTGGAGTCACGTAAGGCACCGGCTCGCGGTTTCCGTTTTCCTCGATGTTCACCGCACTGATGGTGAATGCCGTCGAGGACGGATCGTCCGGTTCAACTTCCTGAGGTCCTGCCAAGGAATTCAGGTAGCGTCGCCATTCTCCGCGAATCAATTCCAATCGCGCAAATCGCAACGTTGCCGGTTCTGACCAGCCCTTCATGAACATGCGGATGAATCGGATGGAACGGAAATCCGTGATGCCCCCAACACGGGTGTCGAATTCACGCACCGGAATCTTGAATTGGTACCAACGAATGGTTCGATCTTCGTCATCCGCGGTGGTGACCACCTGCTCAAACGTATCGGTAATGTAATTGCTGCCGATGTTGAATTCTCCCAAATCTTGCGGGCGCAATGAAACCTTATATTGGTAGTAACTCTCAATGGTGGACAGGGTGATGTCCTGGTTGATATCCTCCGTGTTCGGGATGGTTGTTGAAGTGATTGGATAGCCGTTGGGCGAACCGGTATTCGAATTGTTCTCGTATCCGTTGAAACGGCGATAGCGCTCCAAAATCGTCTCTTCATTGGCTTGCGCCTGCGGATCGCGGAAATAGCGGAAGTTGTCGCCTGATGGATCGCTGACGATTTCCGAATACGCCTCTGGAGTCACCCAGTTTGCAACTTCGGTGAGCCATTCAGAGAAGAAATTTTGTTCTTCCGCGTCGGGCATGCCATCCAATCCCACGTCCTGCAAATCGTAATTTCCGGACGTATTATCGAACGCATTGACCACGTTAAATGTGGACGGATCGGGGTAAACCCCCCACACCCCCTCAAGTGTTGGAAGGTCGGGGTTGTTCGCTGACGGCAATCCATTTTCATACGAGAGTTGGCTATCGTTCAGGACGTCTTCAGAAACATTACCGAGGTTGATGAAAAAATCACCCCCTGTGAAATTCTCCGAATCTTCGTTGAACGGATCCATCAACCAAAACTGCAAGTACTCAATGTTGGCGGCTTCGAAATCCGTGGTTGTCAAAGCGCGCTGAATGCCGCCCCAACGGCTGGAGGGATCTGCGAGCGCACCCTCCGGCGTCAAACCAGCAGAGATACCGCCTGAGCCTTCGGGCATTTCGTAGTTGTAGGGTCCCCGGTCCTCCGGTCGGAACGTCAGGTCCAAAGTCGGGATGTTGGGCGGCGTTCCCGTTGGCAATTCACGATTCGGGAACACCTCACCTTCCAATACTTCACGGGTGCGGTGATCGCTTTTGATTTCAGCACTCACCTGTCCGTCTTCCAATCCGGAACCCCTGAAAAACTGAGGGTCTACGGTATACCAACTCAACGCCGCACGGTTGTAATTGTAAATCAGGCTGTCTTCAATGTTGCCCTCAGGGAACAAAGCCGGCTGCAACTTTGGAGTGGAAGCCAAGAACCAGCGGTTTACCGACCGGATGTCAATCGCGGATTGGCTGCCTTCGAAATCATCGATGTAGGCGTTTCCGTCTTGTCCGATGGCGCGGCTGTGTCCCGGGATCAAGTACGCCGCTTCAGCGGAAATGTCAATGCTCGAAGCGGCAGACGTTTCGTAAAACGGCAACGCATCGACGAGTTCGGTCAAAAATTGGCTCTCTCCCTGGTAATTGAAGTCCGCTCCAACAATGGAATTGTTAACCGGCTCGTTGCCGATGTTGACCTTCTGGGTCAACGGCCGTTCACGCAAATTGAGCATGGTTGCTCCCATACTGAACCGGTCGCTTAACGCATAATCAAACCGGGTTCCCATCATGGTTTTGGTCTGAATGCTGAAGAGCGAGTTGCTTTCCAATGAGACCTTGATGTTGCGCCCGGATTCAAGCAATCCGTCGTTGATGATGCGCACCCGGCCCAAATTGTAGTCGACGGTGTAATCTTGGTTTTCGATCAAACGCACACCGCCAGCGGTCACAGTAACCGACCCTTCTGGGATGTTCATTGCCTGCAACGCGATTTCGCTGCTCGTCTGGCTTTGGAATTCCCCCTTGATGCGGAAGCGATTCAGGGATGGGATTTGTTGTGCAGCCGTTTTTGTGCTGTCATACAGCGGCTGGAAAACGATGCTCTCGATCAAATTGGCCGCCAAATCCGGATCGTCCACGCGCTCCAAGATTTCATCCCGCAAATTCGATCCAAACGGTTCCACCGACGGGAAGAAGATGCGGCCGTTTTGGCTGTGAATGGTTCCGCCCATCGTCGCCGCATTGTCCACAAAATCAAACACCCCATCGGGCTGCGTCATGCCGTTGATGTCCAACCTGTCCATGCCCAACAACTGAAGCAGGAGCGTGCCGTCGAGCGGATTTCTTGGAATGTAGTTGAGGTCGACACCGGTAGCAGGGTCGTTGTACCAGATGTTCAATCGGAAATTCTCCTCACTCAATCCGAACGCCTGCATGGAGTAGACGTTCTTCATCATGATTTTCCAAAGCGGCGCCGGATCGCCATTGCTCAGACGTAATTGGGTGATGCTCGACTTCAGCATCTTCAAAATCAGCGCACCGGGTGCGGCATAACCGTCTTGAGAAAGGGTTCCCACTTGATACGTTTCACCCCCCAAGGTGTACTCGTAGGCCACGGCAAGGACCTCCGCGTTGTTCAGCGCCTGACGCAGCGAAATAAATCCGAGTCGCGAATTGTAAGTGAATTCGGTCGGAGCCAATTTCCTGGCGTTTCCGACACGTTCGTAGTGAATGCCCTGGGTCAATCCGAGGTTCATGGCCGAAATGGCGCCGTTCGCGCCGGTGAATTCCATGACACTCGGGTTATTGACCATCATGTCAAACAACTCGTTATTCGTGTTCGTCGGATTTTGAGCATCCGCAACCACCAAATCCGGATCGTCGACCAATGATCCTACTGGCAGGTTCGTCGAGATGTAGTTCTCGTGCTCACCCAAGTCCGTGAATCCGATGATGTTTCGAACGTCTTGCGTATTCGCTTGGGTATTGACGACCCACACCTCAATTCGCGTGATGTTCACTCCAGACGCGGGAACGGGCAAGCTCTGCATCGCCGGATCGTAGAGGTCATGAAAATATTGGGAGAGGAAGTAGTGGCGATTGGCTTCGTAATCGTCAGCGCGGATGTCAAACTCTTGGGTTTGCGCGCCTCCCTCCACTTCGATTTCCTTCCGCTCGCCTTTCTGCTGTGAGAAAACAGTGGTGTTGTACAAACGGCCCCATTGCGTTTCGAGTTTGACCCCGAACAAACTTTGACTTCCGGTGATCAGGGTGCCGGGCAATGGCATGGAGATGTGACCGGCCTCGAAATTCTTTAAAATGTCGTCTTCCTCACCTTGGAATCCGATGTTCATCTGATTTTCAAAATCGAACAACGCCTCGGTGTTGTAGTTGGTCCCCAAATCGATTTTGTCGCCAATCTTTCCACCAATATTCAGCTGAATGCGCTGATCGAAATCAAACGTGGTGATGCGGCGTTGGCGTTCAGGGATGCGCGGATTTTCGGTATCGGAAATGTTGATTCCGAAGGTGAGCTCGGCCGAACCTTGAGGTTTGATTTCAATCTCGTTGCTACCGAAGATGGTTTCAAACAACTCACTGTCTACGGTAAGCTTCGGAGCAAATGCCCGTTCTGCTTCGTCGTCCTCTGTCTGGAGTTCGTTCCAGTACTCAGTTAAATTTCCAGAGATGTCGTACTCCAAAAATTCGTCTAATGTCAAAAAGGTGGTCGGCCGGTACAGCAGCGTGTCCCCAATTCGCTGACGTATGCTATACAGTCCGGTGGTCTCATCGAAGACCATTTCGTAGGTAAAATTCTCCGGCCAAGCAAAATCGAAACCTGTCGGGGACTCCGTCGGATTATACGGATCCTCGCCTCCAAATGGGAAGGGTAAAACGATGGGCAAAGAATCATTGACCGCCTCTTGAGCCCAACCCTTTCCGCCGAGCATCAAGCCAAAAATCAAGGCCCAAACATGCATATGACGAATTCGATTCCCTTCCATCACAGTCGCTTCAACGCATGTTTTATCAAGTCTTCTACCGCAGCCATATCTGGCGTTTCCTTGAGAATTTGGTCCAATGTTTTTTCACACCTTCCCCGGTCAAAACCTAGGGTCGTGAGCGCTATTAACGCCTCTTGTCTGGAATTATTGTGTCCAATTGAATTTGCGCCCGAAGGTACGGATTGAGCGCCTCCCGCAGCACCCACTTTATCCTGCAAATCGATGATGATGCGTTGGGCGGTTTTCGCTCCGATGCCTTTGACACTTTTCATCGCGTTCACATCACCGGATTGAATGGAGGCCGTGGCTTGGTCAACGGTCATGGCGCTCAAAATCATTCGGGCGGTGCTCGCTCCGACTCCACTCACCCCGAGGAGCAACAAAAACAACTCACGTTCTTCGGGTTGGGCAAATCCGTACAACAACTGTGCATCCTCCCGCACAACGAGGTGCGTGTGTAGCATGACCCCCTCATCGGACCCCAATTGCTCATACGTATTCAGACTGATGTGCACTTGGTAGCCGACTCCACCGCATTCAATCACCGCATACGTCGGTGTCTTTTCAACCAGCCTTCCGCGCAAGTGGTGTATCATCCTTGACTTTTGATTTGTGCATCGACCACGGCCAACCGGACCATGTCGTGAATTTCACGGACCGAAGAGCCCATCTGCAACACGTGAAAAGACTGCCGCATTCCCAGCAATACCGGCCCCTGAACTTCGACGCCAGCCATTTCTTGCAATAATTTGTATGCGATATTACCTGCGGCGAGGTTTGGGAAAATCAAGGTGTTGACGCGTTTGTTGTGGAGCGTCGAAAATGGGAACGATTCTGAAAGCAATTCATCGTTCAACGCGAAATTGGCTTGAATCTCCCCATCCACAATCAAATCCGGGTGGCGCTCTTTGAGGATCCGGGCAGCAGCAGCCATTTTCTCCGCATCCACTCCCCCGGCGGAACCAAAATTGGAGTAGCTCAGCAGCGCAATGCGTGGGACAATTCGGAGGTTTCGAACAGCCTTTGCCGCCAACAAAGTGATGGAGACAATTTCTTCTGCTGAAGGATTCAAATTGACAGTGGTATCCGCGAAAAACATCGGACCCCGTTTGGTTTCCAGGATGTACATGCCGGCCACTTTGTCCACGCCTTCGGCTTTCCCGATCACTTGCAACGCTGGGCGAATCACACTCGGATAGGTCCGGGTCAACCCCGAAATCAGCGCGTCTGCCATGCCTTTTCGCACCATCATCGCCCCGTAGTAGTTGCGCTGACGCATCAATCGCTCCCCCTCCCGTGCCGTCAAACCGTGGCGCATGCGCAGTTGGAAGAACTCCGCACCGAATTCGCAACGGCGCTCATATTCCTCATCCGCTCGAGGATTGATGACTTCCACACCCTCCAATTCGAGGCTGTGCTCTTCGATGAGCCCTTCGATTACGGAACGACGGCCCAAGAGAATCGGTTGGGCGATGCCTTCCTCCAGAGCTTGCTCGGCCGCCTTCAAGACACGGTAGTGATCCGCCTCGGCAAAGACGACCCGCTTGGGCGCCTTTTTCGCACGATCTGCAATCGTTCGAGCGAATCCGGTATCGTAGCCGATGCGGTCCAACAAGTCTTTCTCGTAGGCGTCCCAGTCTTTGATGTTCTTTTGAGCAACCCCCGATTCGATGGCGGCTTTCGCCACAGCCGGAGCCACGTATGTTATGAGTCGAGGGTCGAGGGGTTTTGGAATGATCAAATCTTTACCGAAAACAAACGATTGATTCCCGTAGGCTTCGGACACCTCATCCGGTACATTTTCTTTCGCCAACTCGGCA
>JBMSHA010000043.1:0-10270 GCA_049416245.1 Flavobacteriales bacterium
TAACTTATTTGTGGAATTCCGACGGGATCCGCGGCACCCTCGCAGGCTGTTTTGCCATCACCGCCTTGGATAGTTTACAGCCGGGACCGGATGGAGAATTGCGCCGTAACGAGAGTGCCCTCAGCGATACGGTTTGCACGGATAACTGTCCTTTTTATTTCCTACCGAACGTCTTTACGCCCAATTGGGACGGCGAAAACGACGCGTTCGAGGCCTTCCCGTGGAAGTTCATTGACTCGGTGGATGTCAGGATTTACAATCGATTGGGGGAGGAGGTCTTCCAAACCTCAGATCCGTGGATTCGTTGGGATGGCGAACATCGGGAAGGCGGTTTGTGCGCGGACGGAGTTTATTATTACACCGCGCGGGTATTCACCATTCGATTAATGGGATTGGTGGAAGAACGCTTCAGCGGTGAACTTCATTTGATGGGAGGTGTTGGTCCGATAAACGAATAAGCATGTTCACAGGCATCATCGAACAGTTGGGGCGCGTTCAGCGAATAGAGGAAGAGGGTACCAATGTGCATTTTACTATCGAGGCGGCATTTGCGGGGGAGCTGCAAATTGACCAAAGTGTGGCGCACAACGGGGTTTGTTTGACAGTTGTTGCAAAGAATGAGGTAGGCTATACCGTCACGGCGATTCAAGAAACTATGGAGCGCACGAATTTGGGTGTGTGGCGCGAAGGCGATTTGGTCAATCTCGAGCGGTGCACGCAATTGGGCGGAAGACTGGATGGGCATCTGGTTCAAGGCCACGTCGACACCACAGCGAAGTTGGTTGAAGTTAAGGATGCGGACGGCAGCTGGGAACTGTTGTTTGAGCATGCCGCTCATGCCGAGTTCATCACGGTGCCCAAAGGGTCCATCACGGTCAACGGCATCAGTTTGACCGTCGTTCGCTCAGAGCCGACGAGATTTTCCGTGGCCATCATTCCGTACACGTGGGAGCACACGAACTTGCACGCTTTGGAGTTGGGTCAAGCCGTGAATTTGGAATTCGACGTCATCGGAAAATACGTGGCGCGCATCCTGGCGGCACGAGGTTAGCCCGCTTGATCGGTTTTCGGTCGCAAGATAAAATTCTGGCCGAGGTAAACGCGCCGCACCTGCTCATCGGATGCCAACTCTTCGGCTGTCCCGTGCTTCAGGATTCGGCCTTCGAACAATAAATAAGCGCGATCGGTGATGTGAAGCGTCTCCTGCACGTTGTGATCGGTGATGAGAATGCCGATGTTTTTCGACCGCAATTGCTCTACGATGCGTTGGATGTCTTCGACCGCTATTGGATCCACGCCTGCAAACGGCTCATCGAGCAAAATGAATTGCGGGTCGGTTGCCAATGCTCGAGCGATTTCAGTTCGCCTTCTTTCGCCACCGCTGAGCACATCACCGGGAGATTTGCGAACTTTTTCCAGACCGAACTCTGCGATCAACGACTCGAGGCGCTCCTTCTGTTCGGATTTGGATAGGTTTTGCAGTTCGAGAATGGCCCAAATGTTGTCTTCCACAGATAGTTTTCGAAAGACAGAAGCTTCTTGCGGTAGGTACCCAATGCCCATGCGACCGCGCTGGTACATCGGGAGATCGGTGATTTCGGTATCATCCATGTACACGTGGCCTTCTTCTGCCTGAACCACGCCCACGACCGTGTAGAAACTGGTCGTCTTTCCTGCCCCATTGGGTCCCAGCAATCCGACCACTTCTCCTTGCCACACCTTCAGCGAAACGCCGTCAACGACTCGCCTGCGCCCGTATTGTTTGACCAAGCCTTCGGCACGCAGAACTTTGGGATGGGCAGATTTCATGGTTCAAAAATAGCTTGTGCGCTTGCTGAGTGGTTAAATGCTGGCTGCGAATCCGATACGCACCCCCCAACTCGCCGGTTCATTGATCGGAAGGTCTGTGCGCCAGACTCCATCAACGCGAAGGAATCCGAAAATATTTTCAAGACCCGCCCCGCATTCTAAATACGTCCCGTTGAGGCCCGTCGTGCCTTCGGGTAGGGCAAGTAATTCCTCATGACGGGAATTCCACGTTCCCGCAATCCCTCGTGCTGTGAGCACCTCGCGCAGTTCCAGCCGACGCAGCAATGGGAGGTGATTGAAGATGACCCCTTCGCCGTGCCATTCGACGGTGGCTTTGGCCCACTCGTCTGTCACGTTTTCAAAGAGCCGCAAGAGGTTGAACGACTCGGGTGTCATCAAGATGGTTCCGCTCGTGGGGACCACTTCCATGAGCGGAAATGGCGCCGTTCCGAAGTATTTTCCAGCCTGCGCCAACCATTCAATGCGCCCCCACCAACCCAGCCTGATTTCATCATCGCCTTCGACGGTGCATCGGATGTAGTTGTATTGAGAACCCAGAATATTCGGCATGCCCCACGTGACCGTTGCGGAAATTACGGGCCATTCCGTGCCCAAACTGTACCGGTCGAATTCCCCTCCGACAAACCGCTCACCCCGGGCGTATCGTAAAATCGCCGTGGCTTCAGAGGTGATCAGTCGGTTGATCGGCTGACCCGTCTCGGGGTCCAAGAAGGCCCAATTCCCGCGCGATGCGACTTGCCGATGTCGCCATTCCAAGAACCCCGTGAAACCGGGGCCGAACTCATGCAGGATGGACGCTTCCGCACGCGTGACTTCCGAAAGCGAGTTGGTGGTGTCTGTTCGGAAGGTGGATGTGAACACTTCCCCTTGATCCAGCAAACCGGCCATGCCGAATTGCTCCAGATCTCGTTTGACTTCGACGTACGTCTCCGTCCTCGGGCTCTTGCGCAAAATGTGACGTGCACTGAATCCGCCTTTCCATTGCTGATCATAGGTTCCATATGCCGCAAAGACGCGCGGCATGAATCGCGTACTGAAAGCATTCGAGGTCCGGAGGTCCAACCGCAAGCGTTCGCCCTCTATGGGATTTTGCGTGTACGCCGACCACCAAGCGCCGACTTGCAGCGGACCTGCTTTGGCGTAGCCGGTACCCATGAAGTATCCCAGGCCTTTGACCGCACGCCATTGCGGCATCCCTTCAACCGAGTCGGTCATGGTCATGATGTTGCGTTCTCTTGGGAGCAACGGAACCGTGCGTATCGCTTGCCATTCATCGACAGTTCGGAATATCGCCAGGGAGTCAAACTGCAGATCGCGTCCTCCTCTCCAGACACTTTCGGGCCATTCCTCAGCCCAACTTTGATTCGTGAATACCGTCGATCGTTTTAAGTAAGCGCCAATACTGCGGTCCGCAATGCTCATATCGAAGACGATGTCCTCGCTATCCATCATCCAGCGGTATCCGGCGTTTTCTCCCGCGACAGGAGTGTAGGACTGGACCCAATGCATGTCCCGAACGAAATTGACATTGGCCGAGGCGCTGAGGCGTGCTTCCACATGCGCCAATGCCAAACTCAGCGTATCGATCCACATTTCCCCTTCGAAAGTCATTTCGCCCTTTCGCCGCGGCAAAAAGGCCAAGTGCATGGCCGTCCTTCCTTTCCAATCGAGGGTGTCCAGGATGTAAAACCGATAATGAGCAGCGGCGCGATCGTGCAATGGCGAAGTGAAGGCCCGATCCAGCATCAGCAGCTGGTTTTCGTAGAGGTTGATTTCGGGAAAGCGCCCGTTCATCTCTGCCGTACCGAGGTTGCCTCCGGAGCCTAAGTCCATGCTGACTTGTGAAGCCGTGATTTGTGTTTCGCGGCGCTTTGGTTGGTTTTGCCAATGCTCGTTAGCGATCAATTCACCGAAAACAACGGGCAAGGCGGGACGCGCTTCCGTACTGTCCATGTAATCGAAAATGAACCGAAACGGCCCCCAGTACCAAGCTTGGGTTTGCGCATCCGAAAGGTCATTGATGTCGACTTCGATGCGTGTGTGCAGACGGTGATGCCCGGCACCCAACTGAAGCGGATTGTTTCTGTCTTTCGCTTCGATCACCCGTTCCATGAACGGTTTGGCAGGATTTATTTCCTTGCGATCGGGACGAACTTCAGCAGCCCCCAGATCAAAGGCGCGCGGCTCCATGCCGATGTCGATGCGTTGAGCAATCCCACGAGTCACTTCGAAGGATTGGTTGGCATAGCCCATGAAAGTAACCGTCAACCGACCGGGCCGATCGGAAGTGGACAAGGCATAACGGCCGCGTTCGTCGGACATGGTGCCTGTACCCGATCCGCTGAACACAATGTTCACATACGGCAGGGGTTCCCCCGAAATAGCGTCAAAAATGCGGCCTGAAACTTCGGTTATTTGGCCCTGTGAACTGGAAATCGCGCCCAGAAAGGAGATGCATATCAGCAAGAGTCGCGCATGCCGTTCAATCCGCTCAAGCATCGGCTCGTTTTCGTTGAACGCGACGGGAAATCCACACGCTGGTTTCATACAGCACCAAAACCGGGAGCGCGACCAAGACTTGGCTGGTCACATCTGGAGGGGTAATCAGTGCAGCCAGGACTAAAATACCCACCAAGGCATGCCGTCTATACGTTTTGAGTAACTCAGGGGTGATCAATCCGGCCTTGCTCAAAAAATAGACGATCACGGGAAGCTGAAATACCAAACCCGATGCCAACGTAATCGATGCCACCGTTTTCATATAGGACATGACCGCAATTCGGGACTGCACATCGCCGAGTTCGTAGTTTCCCAAAAACTGCAGGGACAGCGGTGCCACGACGTAATATCCAAAACCCACGCCTAGGAAGAAGAGGATCGACGAACTGAAGCCGATGCCTCGGGCAGAGCGCCGTTCGCTTTCCTTGAGGGCCGGTCGCACAAACAACCAGCCTTGCCAGAAAACAGCGGGGAAAGTGACGATGAACCCGGCGATGGCCGAGACCAAAATGTGCGTGGTGAAATTGCCCAGCATCGTCGTGTTGATGAGTTCATAATTGATGCTCTTCACGCACAATGCATCGCCGGCGCCGACCCATTCAGACAAATGACACCACGCCCGAAATGTTGGAAAATCGACATTTCGTGGACCGAACAAGACCACATCGAACAACCAATCTTTTGCGAGGAACAGTCCAACGCCACCGGTCACTACGAAAAAGGCGGAATAGAATAGCCGTTTCCGGAGTTCCTCGAGGTGATCGAGAAATCCCATTTCGACGTCGTGCGTCCCTTGTTCTTCCGGTTGGTCCAGCGCCATGACGCGAAATTAGCCCTCAAAAAATTCCCTCGCGCAACATGTCATGCAAATGCACCATGCCCGCATAGGTCTTTTCATGCGTAACGACGATTTGACTGATGGCGTGGGACTCCATGATTTGGAATGCCTTAACAGCCAATGATTCTGCATCCAGTACCTTGGGTTCAGGATTCATCAGCTCGTGTGCAGAAGCCGGTGCTCCGCCGTTCTGTTCCAAGTGCCGGCGTAAATCTCCGTCGGTGATGATGCCGATAATTTTCCCATCATCCAAGACCGCCGTGGCACCGCATCGGCCCGCGCTCATGGCCAGCACCACTTCGGCCAGTTCAGCACTCGCCTCCACTGCAGGGGCACGATCCGGCTCAATCATGTCTTTAAGACGGGTGTACAATCGCTTTCCCAAAGCCCCTCCCGGATGCATCTGAGCGAAATCTTCTGCTTTGAAGCCTCGCGCCTCCATCAGGCAAGTAGCCAATGCATCCCCCATTGCCATTTGAGCTGCCGTACTCGAAGTTGGGGCCAAGTCCAATGGGCATGCTTCTTGTTTAACGGTCGTGTCTAAGACGTAGTTGGCTTGTCGTGCAAGGTGTGAATCCAAGTTTCCAACCATGGCAATGAGAGGAATCTCTCGATGCTTAATCAGGGGAGTCAATGCTTTGATTTCTGGGGAATTCCCACTCTTCGAGATGCAGATCACCGCATCTTGTTTCTGAACGAGTCCGAGGTCGCCATGAATCGCGTCAGCGGCATGCATGAAGACAGCTGGGGTGCCAGTAGAATTGAACGTCGCGACGATTTTTTGGGCGATGATGGCACTTTTACCGATTCCAGTAATCACCACACGCCCTTCGAGCGCAAACAATAAGGTGCCTACCGCCTCGAATGACTCGCCGAGTTGCGGGATGATACCGGCAATGGCTTCGCTTTCAAGTTGCAAGGTGTGCGATGCGCGTTGAATCCAATTCATGGGTGTGGTGTTGTGCTTCAATTGCGTCAAAAAATCGACGTCGAGGATAGCCCAAAATTACCTATCTTTAGTTAGCGCAAAGCTAATGCCTTTCGCTCGGCCTCGGCCGGCACCAAAAGTCTGATTGATGAGTACGATAGAACTGACGCCCATGAAGGCGCTCAAGCATTTCTTTGGATTTGATGAATTCAAAGGTGAGCAGGAGCAGGTGGTGGAGTGTGTTCTAAATGGCCAAGATGCTTTCGTCATCATGCCAACAGGAGGAGGAAAGTCGATGTGCTATCAATTGCCTGCTTTGATGTTGGAAGGAACCGCTATTGTGGTTTCACCGCTCATTGCACTCATGAAGAACCAGGTGGATGCCATTCGCGGGCATCATGAAAAAGATTCGATTGCTCATTTCTTGAACTCCAGCCTTTCCAAAGCAGAAGCAGCACAAGTA
Organism: Flavobacteriales bacterium; assembly: GCA_049416245.1. GTDB lineage: Bacteria > Bacteroidota > Bacteroidia > Flavobacteriales_D > Sanyastnellaceae > UA16. The sequence goes on from JBMSHA010000043.1 coordinate 6,559, forward strand.
CGTGAAGACGTCAGTACGGGTTTGACGAAACTGCTCTATGTGGCGCCAGAGAGTTTAACAAAGGAAGACAATGTGAACTTTTTGCGCAGCGTGCGCATCAGTTTCGTCGCGGTAGACGAAGCCCATTGCATCTCTGAATGGGGACACGATTTCCGTCCTGAATACCGCAGGATCCGCAAGATTGTCAATCAAATAGCCCAGGTTCCGATCATCGCCTTGACTGCGACCGCAACACCGAAGGTGCAAGCGGATATCCAAAAGAATTTGGACATGAAGGATGCCCAGCTGTTCAAGGCTTCCTTCAACCGTGAAAACCTCTTCTATGAGGTGCGTCCCAAAAAAGATGCGCTGAAACAGATTGTTCGGCATGCCAAACAGAACGCAGGCAAAAGTGGAATCATCTATTGCCTCAGCCGAAAAAAGGTAGAGGAAATTGCTGAGGTGCTGCGCGTCAACGGCGTGAAAGCGCTCGGTTACCACGCGGGCATGGACGCGAACCAACGCAGTCGCATTCAAGACCAATTTTTGATGCAAGACGTCGATGTAATTGTTGCGACCATTGCATTTGGAATGGGCATCGACAAGCCGGATGTTCGCTATGTCATCCACTACGACATGCCCAAGTCGTTGGAGAGCTATTATCAAGAAACCGGTCGGGCCGGTAGAGACGGAGGTGAAGGCTTGTGCATTGCTTTTTACAGCCACCGCGACATCGAAAAGCTGGAGAAATTTTTACAGGGTAAACCTCTAGCCGAACAAGAAATTGGAACCCAATTGTTGCAGGAAGTCATGGCTTATGCTGAGACGTCCATGAGTCGTCGTAAATTCTTGTTGCATTATTTCGGCGAAGAGTTTGACGAAATCAATGGGCCAGGGGCCATGAACTGTGACAATATGACCAACCCGCCGAAGACCCGGGATGGCCAGGAGGAGGTTCATTTGGTTTTGAGTGCGGTTTTGGAGCACCAAGAACAGTTTCGGTCTCCTTTCATTACGGGCATGCTTTGCGGTGAAGAGAACCGGGAAATCCAAGATTACAAAGGCACTGAAAGTTCCTTTTGGTGCCGCGGCGTGGAGCACGATCAGAAGCACTGGAACGGAATCATTCGCCAAATGCTCGTGCTGGGCTTGCTGCGAAAGGAGATTGAAACCTTTGGTGTGCTGAAAATCACCGACCGAGGTCGGGCGTTTTTGACCCAACCTCAACCGGTGCTTGTGGCGGAGGAGCGCGATTATTCTGACGTGGATGCGGTGGATAGCATGAGTCAGACACGTTCAAGCCAAGGCGGAGCTGCGGATGAAAAGCTCCGGGGCATGCTGAAGGCGCTTAGAAAGGAGGTCGCCAATGATGAAGATCTCCCTCCGTACGTCATATTCCAAGACATCAGCTTAGATGAAATGGCAATCCACTATCCGCTGAATGAGGACGAGTTGTTGCGGATTTCGGGTGTCGGGTCAGGTAAGGCCAAGAAATACGGTAAACCGTTTTTGGAGCTGATTGCTGAATACGTGGAGGAAGAGGGGATCGAGCGTGCGTCAGATTTGTTGGTGCGCTCAACCAGCGGACGGTCATCCGCGAAGGTGCACATCATTCAACGCATTGACCGGCAGATTGACCTTGCAGATATTGCAAAGGATCTCAACATGACTTTGGATGAAGTCATATTGGAAATTGAAAACATCGTTTCTGCCGGCACCCGGGTAAATCTCGATTACGTCATCAACCGAAGCCTTGATGAAGATAGCTTGGAAGAGTTGTTCGACTTTTTGAAAGAAAGCGATGACGAGGGAATGGAAGAATTGATTTCCGAATGGAGCGACGTGTATAGCGAAGAAGAATTGCGGATGGCGCGGATCAAGTTCCTCAGCGAATTTGCCAACTGATTTTCAGCGAATCAGGGATTCAATTCTGACCAGCCGTTCCAAATCAAGCGGCCAGCTGCATAAAGCATGAACACCCCGAACACCAATCGAACCAAAGCGGGGTTGATGCGCAGGGCCAACTTACTCCCCAACCAAGCTCCAAAGACAAAAGTAATCGCCAAGACAGCGGCATACTTCACCTCAACTGCTCCCGCCTGGTAGTAGCTGATGACAGCCAAAATTCCGATCGGCGGAATCATCATGGCAAGTGAAGTCCCCTGAGCCGCTTGTTGACTCAGGCCAACGGCGAAAACCAACGCCGGAACGATGATCATGCCGCCCCCGATGCCGACAAAACCACTCGCAATGCCCGCGAGCAGTCCAATTCCCAGTAACATGATGATGGTCGTGAGGTCCATGAGGTCTTAAGCTTAAAAGTCAAGGTGCAATGACAAGGTGAACACGCGGTCCTGCCATCGATGGTCGTCGACACCCCACGCCCAGTCCGTGCGCATCCAGTACCCCAGCACTTTCGCGCGAAGCCCGAAACCGGTGCCCCAGATGACGGGTTCGCGGTTGTTGTCGATGGTCACCGTGATGGGGTTTTGGGATACCGTGATTTGATTAAAGGTGTTTTCGCTGTCATACGGATGGCGGCCATTCCAAGCCGAGCCAACATCGAGGAATCCCACCAGTTGAAGCGTTTGCATCAATGGAGACTCCACGGGTTGGCGGCTCAAGGTGCTCCAAACCGGCACGCGCAATTCCGAATTCAGCAACGCCATATGAGACCCGTTGCGCGCATTGGCATTGAAACCGCGAAGCGGTGCAAGTCGTGTTTGGTAGGCGTAAGCGATGTTGGGGTCCACGGGGGATTGGGCGGTGGGGGCTAATGAGAGCCCGTTGTCCACCCCTCCGACTAAATGCAGCAATCGTTGCCGACCGATGGACCAATCGGCTGCGACGCGTTGCGCAAAAATGATGTCCCGCCAAATCCGTCGGTAGGTGCGAAAATCAAACCCGATGGTGCCAAAAGTCGATTGAGCATCTGTGGGATCGGCGAAATACTCAATCCATGCGCGGTAGCGAGTCCCTTCGGGAATGTTCATCATGCGCTCGCGGGTGTTGTCGAACACGTAGGCTGCTTGCGCACCTATTTGGTTGGAGAAGCCTGTGGGCTTGACCAAATTGTATGCATCCGTGGAAAGCGGGGTGTTGCGATCGAGCCGATAGGTTCCTTGGAGGCGCAGACTGCGCACTTCGTCGAGCGCATACTTCCATTGCCTGCGCAAAAGGTGAATATGGGTACGGACAAAGGTTTGGTTGTTGTCAACGGATTGCAACACGCCTTGTCGTTCCAAGATCCACGTGCGATCCCAACGGCCGGATTGGTCGGTATAGGCCAACATGTAGCGGCTGTTTTCCAACGACCCGGAAAGGCGAAAACCAGCCGTAAAGCGCCGATCTTCGAACAAATCTGTTATGGAGATGCGCGACAGGCCTCCCAGACCGGGTTGGACACTCAGGTTGCCGGTGTAGGCTTGATAGAAATTGCTGCCAAACGAATTGTCGAGCTGCCCAGTGACCGATTCGATGGAATAGTTCAATCGGTAATTCCGAGGCTTCGGTAAAATAAAGGGTTCCCACGGCTGTGCTGGGCTCTCGGAATGAAAAACGGTTGAGGACTCATCCCGAATTTCCGTGGTGTTTGGTGACCAAGGCCCGAATCGGTAATTACGGAAATCGGCTTGGGTCGGGCCGGGCACCCATTCCCAATCCAGTTGGACCGAACCCGCAGTGAGGGTGCTGTTTTCTTTGGGGGATGACTCCAGCCATCCGTCCCGGTTTT
>JBMSHA010000044.1:0-10225 GCA_049416245.1 Flavobacteriales bacterium
GGAATGCATACGTTGAAAACCCCACTTGGTTGATCGGCTTCAGCGACATCACGGTCTTGCACGCATGGTCTCAAAATTTGGGTGTGGCTTCCCTGCATGGGCCCGTGGCGAACACGTTCAAAAACGGCACGGCGCACAATCAGAAGCGCATGTGGGAGTTGTTGACAGCGTCCGAGCGCCCCATCGGCGTGCCGGTGGTAGGCGGCAACCTATCGGTGCTGTATAGTTTGTTGGGGACGCCGTATTTTCCGGATTGTCGAGGTGCCTGGCTGCTGATCGAGGACCTCGATGAGTACCTGTACCACATCGATCGAATGATGTTGGCGATGCGTTTAGCGGGCGTTTTTGAGCAGGCGCACGGGTTGATGGTCGGTGAGTTTTCGGATTTGCACGACAACACCATTGCCGACGGACAACAAATCGATAATCCATTTGGCCAATCACTCCCGCAGATTATTGCAAACCATTGGCCGGCGGAGAAGCCGGTGGTTTGGAATGTGCCGGTGGGTCACGGCGCTGAAAATGAACCGGTAGTGTTGGGTGTTGGAACTGATCGTGTGAGCGCTTGGACTGAGCGGATTTGACCTAATTTCGCTGAACGAAACAGTCAAAAATCACCGCCATGTACGGATCCATGCAGTCGCACCTCCAGGAGGAATTGGAACAAATTGAAACCGCCGGCTTGTTCAAAAAAGAGCGGGTCATCGCGGGCGCACAGGACGTCGAAATTACCCTGACCGACGGTTCGAAGGTGCTCAATTTTTGTGCGAACAACTACCTTGGATTGAGCAGCCATCCGCGCGTGTGCGAAGCCGCAAAGCGGGCGATTGACACCCACGGATTTGGCATGTCCAGCGTCCGATTTATTTGCGGAACGCAAGACATCCACAAGGAGTTGGAGGCGAAAATTGCGGAGTTCCATCACACGGAGGATACCATTTTGTACGCAGCGGCATTTGATGCGAATGGCGGGGTCTTTGAGCCCCTCCTGGGTCCCGATGATGCGATCATTTCGGATTCGCTGAATCACGCGAGCATCATCGATGGCGTGCGGTTATGCAAAGCGGCGCGTTATCGCTACGCGAACAATGACATGGTCGAATTGGAAGCGCAATTGCAAAAGGCCAACGATGCCGGACACCGATTCAAAATCATCGTAACAGATGGGGTGTTTTCGATGGATGGCTACGTGGCCCAAATCGACAAAATCTGTGACCTCGCTGAGCAGTATGAGGCCTTGGTTATGGTCGATGAATGCCATGCGACGGGGTTCATTGGAGCTACGGGCCGAGGGAGTATCGAACTCCGCAACGCGCTCGGTCGGGTGGACATCATCACCGGCACATTGGGCAAGGCCATGGGCGGTGCGATGGGCGGATTTACCACCGGCCGTAAGGAGATCATTGAGATGCTGCGTCAGCGATCGCGCCCCTACTTATTCTCCAATAGCTTGGCTCCGAGCATTGTGGGTGCCTCGCTTGAGGTGTTCCAGATGCTCAGTGAATCCACGGCGTTGCGGGACCAACTCGAGGAAAATACCGCCTACTTCAAAGCGGGCATGCGCCGGGTTGGGCTTCCCATTAAAGACGGCGAATCGGCGATTGTTCCGGTTATGCTCGGCGATGCCAAACTATCCCAAGTCATGGCCAACCGACTGCTTGAAGAAGGCATTTATGTCATCGGATTCTTTTATCCGGTCGTGCCACAAGGCGAAGCTCGGATTCGCGTTCAACTCTCTGCAGCGCATACGCGTGCCCATTTGGATCGCGCGATTGCGGCATTTGAAAAGGTGGGTCGGGAACTCGGCGTTTTGGCGTTGGCGTGACACAATCAACCCAACGTATTCTCATTGCAGGTGACGGGTTGGCGGGTGCCCTCGTGGCCTGGGAACTGCAACTTCGGGGGGTGGATTTTGTGCAGTGGAGCGACGGCAGCCCGGCGGCCTCATCGGTAGCTGCGGGCATGTTCAATCCCGTTTCGTTTCGCAGAATTTTGCCCCAGTGGGATGCAGCGGATCATCAAAAAGAGGCGCGCAATCGGTTTCAGCTCATAGGAAGGGCGTTGGATTGCACCCTCTGGCATGACGTTCCCATCCTTCGCATTTTCCCGGATGAGGCGTATGCCAAGCTTTGGCAAGAGCGCGCTCAAGGCGGTCATGAAGTATCCCCTTTCATCGAATGCCTCGATGATGAGGAATTGCATCCCAGCATTGATGCTCCACACGGAGCGGGGATTGTGCGTGACGCGGGCTGGGTGGATGTGAATGCATTCATCGAAGGCAGCCGTTCAAGATGGCAGGAATTGGGCCAGTGGTTTCAAAGGCCGTGGTCCGTGGAAATGGGCTTACCCAGTGGATTTACCCAAGTCGTGGATTGTCGCGGAGTGGGAGCGGTGGAGGATTTGGCGCAATTTGGCCTGGAACTGCGCCGCAACCATGGGGAAGTGCTGCGCATGCGCCCGAGTTCGGATTGGGGCGAAATGACGGTAAATAACGTGACGTGGGCTTTGCCACTAGGCGACGGTACGTTTCGCGTGGGTTCGACTTATCGATGGGATACGCACGAACCCGTGCTGAGGCCAGAAACTCCGGACGAGCTCATCACCTCGGTGTGTCGGGTGCGTAAATCGGGCGGCGCACCAGAATTGCTGGAGCATCAGGCAGGCTTGCGCCCCTCTTGCTTCGATCGTCGGCCCATTCTCGGACGGGTTTCATCGCACCATCCGTATTACTTCGTGTGCACGGGTTGGGGAACCCGCGGGGTCTCCATTGGTCCGACCATGGTGCGGTGGTTGGTGGATGCTTTGGTCGGATTGGAAAAGGAGGTGCCGGATGAGGTTCATCCCAAAAGATTTCCTACTTTCACTGAAAATTGAAAGTTTGCAAAATCCGTGAGTTGGCAGGAAGAGTTCATTCAGAATTGGGAAGAAACAGGGCAACATTGGGGCGTTCCCAAGGCCATGCTTTCTGTGCACGCTTGGTTGTTGCTGGAGAATGAGCCGCGTTCGACCGATGACGTGATGGAGGCGCTCGCGTTGAGCAGGGGGAGCGCGCACAGCATGTTGCATTTGTTGGTGGAGTGGAAATTGGCCTACCCCATCAAGCGCTTGGGCAGTCGGCAAGTCCGTTTTTTGGCGGAAGCGGACCCTTGGACCATGTTGCTCGCCATTGCGGAACAACGGACCAAGCGAGAACTCGAACCGTTGGTGTCGCTTGCGCTATGGAACGACCGAAACAGCCAGCAAATGAAGCGCGATGGCAAAGGTGAATTGCATCAGCATTTGAAGTCCATTTCAACCCGAGCAATGCAGGTTCAGAAGACGCTCGAATTCATGCAGCGCGAAGATGAAAAACGCTGGTGGAAATGGCTGTTGGCCCCGTTGCGAACAAAATGAAAATCCTTCCAAACGCGCGCCGCGTTTCATACCTTCGAAAAAAATCAGAATCATGTTGCACGAACAAATTCAACAGGCGCTGAACGAGCAAATCACGCTGGAAGGCCAAAGCAGTCATGCTTATTTAGCCATGGCAGTTTGGGCGGAGACAAGTGGTTTCGACGGCACGGCCAGCTTTTTATACACCCACGCGGAAGAAGAGCGTCAACACATGCTCAAGCTCATGCGCTTTGTGAACGAACGGGGCGGGGTGGCTTGCGTTCCCGATTTGGAAGCACATGATCAGAAGTTCAATGGGATCGAACACGTTTTCCAGTTGATTCTGGAACATGAAACACGGGTCACGGCAAGCATCAATGGGGTGGTGGATCAATGTTTGGCATTGAAGGATTACACCACACACAACTTCATGCAATGGTATGTGGCGGAGCAAATCGAAGAAGAGGCATTGGCTCGAAAGATTTTGGATAAACTCGCCCTCGCCGGAGGAGATAAAGGCGCGCTGTATTTGTTTGACCGGGACATCGCCAATTTGATTGGCAACCACGCGTAATCCATGCGGAGCAACGCCCACGCCAAAGCTGCAGTCCGTATACGGACCCTCGCGCTGCGAACCGTGGTGTGCGTTTTGCTGGGATGTGGTGTGCCGACTGAATCAAGCTTGGCCCAATCGGAGTCGCTGGACGAAACGGACACCCGCGCCATCATGAAGGCGAATTTCTTGTTTCATTTCGCCGCGTCAAATGAATGGCCTGCATCCTCGAAAAGTGGTGATTTCAACGTCGCGGTTATTGGGAATGAGCGGCTTTTCGAAGAACTCGTTGACAAGTATGCATTCAAAATGGTCGGCGCCCAGCCGCTCAAAATTCACGCATTCCATGATGTGGAGTCGTTCAAGGGTGCGCCCAGCATGCATTTGATTTACTGCGATCCGGGGGGGGATGCATTGAGCGCATTGGCCAAGTCCCTGGAAGGTAAACCGGCGCTGCTCGTGGCCGACTCAGAGGGGGCGCTTGAACGCGGGGCGTTCATCAATTTTGTCGCTGTTGGAAACCGCATTCGTTACCAAATCAATGCTGATCAGGCGCGGGAAAAGGGAGTGTTGATTGGGAATAAAATCATGTCTTGGGCTGTAACCTCCACACCATGAAGAAATACCGAACTACACATTGGATGCAGGCGGTCCTGTGGGGCGCTATGGTTTTGGTGACGTGTGTCCTTCACGCGCAATCCCCCGTAGAGCGAGCTTCGCGGTTGGCCCAATCCGGAAGCTGGTGGGAAGCGTACGATGTTCTCGCTCCGGTCATCCAATCCGAACCGCAACGTTCGGATGCGCGTGCTTGGTTCATGTTGGGTTTCATTGAGAAGGAGTTGCATAAATCATCAGGAGAATCCGGTGCGGAAGCGCCACACCGGGTCCAATCCGTGGCAAGCTTTGAACAGGCGTTGTCCATGCCTGCACTGCCGACCAAAGACCGGGAGACCGCACGGGAGGCCTTGGACTTTTTGTCGCGGACGTATTTCCGAGAGGCCATTGATCGTGTCGAGGGGTTTACTCCGGGTAGCACGGCTGAAATTCTCGGTTTAATGAGCCAATACGAGCGCATTCAAACGACCTTAAATCCGCAATTTGACAAATCGGACCAACGCGCCGACCTCCACCGCTATTTGGGACAAGCCCATGCGCAGTTATTGGAAACGGAGCGGCATGCCGGTACGGCCATGGAACGGGAGTTGTTTGAGGGGGCGGTCGAACACTACGGCAAGTCGTTGGCTTTTGATCCGGACAATTACGCCAGCCAATACAACCTCGCCATCGTCCTCTACAACCACGGTGTGCGCCAGTTGAAGCGCATCGACCATAACACCTCCATGTTCGAACTTATGGAAATTCAGGACCAATGTGTGGCCTTGTTCGAAACTGCCCTGCAGCCGATGCAGCAGGCTTACACGCAGCGGCCCGAGCGTTTGGAAACCTTGAAAGGCCTGATGACCATCCATTACGCCCTCTCACAAAAGGAGGAATCCGACATGTACCGGAGCAAAATTGAAGACGTCCTTCAGAAACGCTAAACCCGCCGAGAAAAGCTGAGGGAAGCGCATTAAATTGCTCCCATGATTCGCAGTGCTGGACCCAATACATTCCGATGGGGCATCGGATGGCGTATATCGTTGGGTTTCGGCGTATTCGGTCTGGCGGTCGGCGTACTTTTCCTTGTGACCAGTAGCACATTGGCGGAGAGCCAACGACTGAGCAAGCACATCGACGAAGTGCTCAACCCGAGCATCCAGCAATTGGACGTTTTGGATCGCTCATTGGGTGAAACCCGCATCTTGATCCGGCATTGGTTGTCCGTTCAATCGGGTGCAGGAGATCCGGAGAAATTGAATCTTGTGGACTTGATGGAACGGGATATTCCCGCACAAGTAGCGGCCATTGAGCCGCTGGTCCGTCAATGGAATGACCTCGAATTGCAATTGCAATTTGATTCTTTGACGACCGATATCGAGCACTTGTTCTTGGTGTATGAAGAGGTGATGCGATTGCTGCCCACGTTCCAATCTTACGACGATCCCATTGCGATGATGGATGCGGAATATTATGCTCTGGAAGGGTCAAGCATCCCGAAGTTTACCGGAGTCATTCGCCAGCGTATGGACCGCATGTCGACCGCCCAAACCGATGCCCTCTCAGCCTCGACCAATCAAATGGATAAGTTGAGCCAACAGCTCAGGCTGTACGCGGGCAATGTAGCGCTGGGCATTTTGATCCTCGGCATCGTGATTGCTTGGTGGGTAACGCGTTCCATTGTTCATCCCATTGGAGAATTGAAGCGCGCCTTGTTGTATTTGGGTCGCGGGGCACCGTTGGATGTGCAGATGAAGGTGACCGGTGACGAAATCGGTGAGATGGCGGTTGCCGTAAACCGTTTGGCCGACGGCATCGACCGGACACGGGTCTTCAGCATGGAAGTGGGTCAGGGGCATTTTGACGCGGCGTACGAACCGCTCAGTGAGGATGACGCGCTCGGTCAGGCGATCCTGAAGATGCGGGATGATTTGGCCAACAACGAACGGGAAATGGAAGGCAAAGTCCGCTCCCGAACGGCGGAGGTGCAACAGCAAAAAACAGAATTGGAATCGCTCTACCGGGATCTCAAAGACAGCATCAACTATGCGGAACGCATCCAAAAGGCGATCCTGCCCACGTCCGATGAGCGAGCGAAAGTTTTCAATGAATCAGCGGTGTTCTACGCGCCACGCGACGGAGTATCAGGGGACTTTTATTTCTTCCATTCCGTAGGTCGGGTGCGGATGTTTTCAGCAATCGACTGCACGGGACATGGGGTGCCGGGGGCGTTCATGAGTTTGATCGGTCACCATGCATTGGAGCGCATCACCAAAGTGTACACTCAGCCAGATCGCGTCCTGGACCAGCTGAACCGTGCGGCCTGCGATTTGCTGCGTCCCAAAGGCTTTGGCGATGAAGCCGCGGGTGCCGTGAATGACGGGATGGATTTGGCATTGGTCAGCATCGACATGGAGCGCATGGAATTGGAATACGCCGGGGCGAATTGTCCGCTCTACCTCGTGCGAAAGGGCATGCTGCAGGAATTGAAGCCCGACAAAATGGCGATCGCCTCTTTCGAACCGGGCAGCCGACATTACCAAATGCACACGCTCCCGCTGATTCCCGGCGATGTGATTTTCGCGGCGACCGATGGCTTTCCGGATCAGTTCGGCGGGCCCCAAGGCAAGAAGTTCATGCGCAAGCGATTCCGAGACCTGCTGGTCCAAGTAGCTACCTTACCGGCCCGCGAAATGGAGGCGCAATTGGCCCAAGCGTTCCAAGATTGGAAGGGTTCAGAAGCACAAGTGGACGACGTGTTGGTTGTCGGTGTACGCGTTTGATCGCGAAAGCCGACTGGAAAGTTCGCTGACTCTGCTTAATGCGTGAATACCGAACCGCGGATGACGCGGGTCTCGATGGGGTTGATGATCAACACCGGAATTTGGGCTTCGTTCGTGATGATTTGTTGCTCGTAGCTCTGCCCGAGGATGCCCATGAGGCTTTTCTCGTGCAAATTCATGATGCTGATCAAATCCGCTTCGATGGATGCGGCATAGCGCACCACGTCTTTGACAAAGGCGCTTGAACTGTGATCTGAAATTTTGACCGTGTACTCAACGCCTCGTTCCGTGAAGTATTCTTTCGCAAACTCGATGTTGCGCTTCAATTGGTTCTGCAGGAATTCATCTGTTTCAGCCGGGCTGATGATGTGAACACGGCCTGCGAAATACGTGGCCATTTCGGCAACAGTCGACAGTTTTTGCTTCGTGTCTTGATGCAAATCAAGTGGAACCACGATGTCGTCGTAACCGGAGTCTTTGATGCTGCGCTCTTGGGTGATGATGAACGGAGTTGAACAATTCGTTACGATGCGCAACGCGCGGCCGCCGGTAAGGAATTGCATGCCGCGAAGCCCGTGCGTTCCCATGATCACCAAATTGGCATCTTGCTCCACGGCGACATCGTCGATGTCCTCGAAAATGGAACCGATGCGCACCGCGGTACGCACTCCATGGTTGTACTGATTGATCGCTTTTTCTTTCCAAGCTTCCATACGCAGCCGTGCATCGGTCATCTCTTTTTTCGAGCCAATGATGTGAAGCAACATGATTTCGCTTTCAAATGCCTTTCCTACGACGATGGCGTGTTCTAAGGCGATGTCACTCACAGGAGTGAAATCCATGGGTACAAGGATGCGGTGTTGAGGCATAACGGTGTTGATCAATTTCTCAGCGAAGGTAATTCACAACCGATGATTCAAACGAAATTTGTGGTATGCTAACCCGAGCTTTTAGGCGCCTCATCAAAATTGGCCGCAGCGACTGGAAAGGTTCCGATCGGGCGATGCTGGGCTGGGCGGCGTTGACGGGATTTGCTGCGGGTTTGCTGGCGGTGCTACTCAAGCGCATCGTGGGGGGGATGCACGATGGCATGTCCTGGATTTCTGAAGGGCTTTCGTGGACCTGGTGGTTGGGCATCGGTCCGTTGGTGGGATTGTTAGCGACGCGCTGGGTGGTGCGGAACTGGCTTCGTGGCGAACACCCCGGGCCGGGGGTTCCGAGCATCTTGCACGCATTGTCTCAACGGCACGGTCGGATCAAGCGCACCTGGATGTTCGCACCGCTCATCACGAGTTCGTTGTCGGTGGGGCTCGGCGGTTCCGGCGGTTTGGAAGGCCCTTCTTTGCAGTCAGCCGCGGCAATAGGATCCGAAATCGGCCGACAGACCAAACGGACGTTCAATCGGCGCATGCTCCTCATCGGTTGCGCCGCTTCGGCCTCACTTGCGGCCTTATTCAAGGCGCCGGTTGCGGCCATCATTTTTGCCGTGGAGGTTATTATGATTGATTTGACATCGGCCAGCTTGGTTCCTTTGTTGTTGGCATCGCTTACTTCGCTCATCACGGCAACCGTGCTCATGGGCGATGACAACATCCTGACGACGCCTGCTCTTGACACCTTTGAATTGACCAACCTGCCTTTGTACTTGCTGCTGGGTTTGGTTTGCGGTGCGGCATCGGTGGTCTTTTCCAAATTGTACCTCGGGGCGAGTCAAGCCATTGCTTGGTTGCCATCGCATCGACTGCGCATTTGGGTGGGTGGAACTGTGATTGGTCTGGCCATTCTGTTGTTTCCTTCGCTCTATGGGGAAGGCTACGAGGTTGTCAACGGGCTCTTTGGCGGCGAAGCACAAGGGCTGGCTTCTGACATGGCCATGCAGCGACTTCAACCTGAAGGTTGGGCGTTGCTCGGTTTTTTGATGCTGGCCTGGATGTTAAAGCCCATTCTTACCGGGGTGACCTTGGGAGCAGGAGGCGTCGCGGGTGTTTTTGCGCCAGCGATTTTTTGCGGAGCCCTGCTGGGTTACCAATTCGCGATGGTTGCGGGTTGGATGGGACCAACGTGGAGCTTGCCCATTGGCAACGCGGTCTTGGCCGGACTGGCGGGCTTGCTTGCTGGGGTGCTGCACGCCCCGTTGACAGCGATATTGCTCGCTGCTGAGGTAAGCGGAGGTTATGCCCTGTTTGTGCCCGTAATGCTCACAGCGGGGATCAGTTTCCAATGGTCCAAATGGTGGATGAAGCACAGCGTTTACACGCGTGAGTTGGCGGAGCGAGGGCAGTTACTGACTCACGATAAAGACCTTTCGGTGCTAACGTTGATGAATTTGGAGGACCAAATCGAGTCTGATTATGAAGTGCTCAATCCTCATTGGACGCTGGGTCAGTTGATTCCCATCATCGAACGCAGCTCGCACAATTTGTTCCCGGTGCTCGACCGACACCGCAGGTTATTGGGTGTGTTGGATTTGCAGGATGTACGGGAAGTGATGTTTGATACAGAACTGTACAACACGCTGAAAGTGCACGATCTCATGGTGTTGCCCGTTGCCGCCATCCAAACCCATTCCAAAATGGAGGAAGTGATGAAGGCTTTTGAGCGTTCGGACGCTTGGTTTTTACCGGTCTTGGAGGGAGATGAATACCGCGGTTTTGTGTCACAAACGAAGTTGTTCGATGCTTACCGCAAATGGCTGCGGGAATCGAGTATCCGCTGATTAGCCCGCCAAAAATTCCGTAACGACTTCAAGGAATTCGGCAGGATGGCTGGCATGCAACCAGTGCCCGGCGCCCTCAATTTCGTGCGTTTCGAGTTGCATGCATTGGTTGTCAAAGGCCTCTAAATCCGCTGCATTCACGTAGTTCGATGCGCCGCCAAAAATCATCAAGGTGGGCAACGTGTTCATGCTTAGCGGCACCTC
>JBMSHA010000045.1:0-10221 GCA_049416245.1 Flavobacteriales bacterium
ATTTCGACCAGCAGACCGCAAAGGACTTGGAGTTCGATGCCGTGCAGCGACTGTTGTTAACACATTGCCACAAACCCACAACCGTCAGGCGTGCGGAAGAACTGAAGCCGCGCGTGCACCCGCGAGATTGGCTTGTGAGCCTGAAGCGGACCAAGGAATTTCTCACCATCCGAACGGAAGGAATCACGTTTCCAGCTGTCGGGTGCGCGGAAATTTCCAGTGACAATGAGCGCCTTGCTATACGCGATTCGGTGCTCGATGAAGCCGGCTTTAATCGAATTCGAACCGCCACGTTGACCATCAACGAGGCGATCACTGCATTGAAAGGGAAGGATCAAAGTTTACCGGAACTCTGCGCATTAACGGAATCAATCCAACCCAATCACGACCTTCCAAAAGCCATCGACACCGTATTCGATGCCAAAGGACAAGTTCGAAGCAACGCGTCACCGAAGCTCATTCAAATCCGCGAGGAAACGGTTCGATTGCGCAGGACGGTCAACCGGCAGTTCGTCAAAGAATTGAAGCGAAATCAGGAGCGCGGCTGGCTTGCCGATACCAAAGAAGGCTTCATCAACAACCGACGCGTACTTGCTGTAGCAAGCACCCACAAACGCAAGGTCCAGGGCACCGTCCTCGGACAATCGAAAAACGCATCCATCACCTTCATTGAACCGGCATCGACGGTGTCTTTGAACTTTGAAATGGAGATGATTTTGGATGACGAGCGTAAGGAAATCCACCGCATTCTGCGCGCCCTCACTCAACAGATCCGGCGCTTTTTACCCGAACTCAAATCCTATCACAAAGTCCTCGTGGAATTGGATTGGCTGCGTGCCAAAACCATGCTGGCCTTGGAACTGAATGCCGATTTACCTGGCATTCGAAACGACCAAAGTTTTCACCTCATCCAGGCGTACCACCCGCTGCTGGTCTTGCAAAATGAAGCCAGGGGCATCCACACCGAGCCGCAAACAGTCGCTCTCAGCAAAAAAGAGCGCATGCTGGTCATTTCCGGCCCAAACGCAGGTGGAAAATCCATCACCCTCAAAACGGTTGGATTGCTTCAAGCCATGTTGCAGAGCGGCCTGCTCGTTCCGGTTCACCCCAACTCGGAAATGGGTTGGTTCCACGCCATCTTGACGGACATCGGAGACAACCAAAGCATTGAGAATCAACTCAGCACTTACAGCTATCGTTTGAACCGCATGAAAGGCTTCTTGGATGCTGCGCATGCCCAGTCCCTATTGCTCCTTGACGAATTCGGTACGGGTTCCGACCCGGAGCTTGGCGGCGCACTCGCCGAGGTATTTTTTGAGGAACTGTATGAGCGGCAGGTTTTTGCCGTCATCACCACGCACTATGCGAACATCAAAACCCGCGCGGCGCAGTTGCCAGCGGCCATTAACGGCAGCATGCGATTCGACCAAGAATCGCTCCAACCGCTGTTCAAGTTGGACATCGGCCCTCCGGGAAGTTCATTCACGTTCGAAGTCGCCCACATCAACGGCATCAGTCCAGACCTGATCTCCCGAGCCAAAGGCAAACTAGACGGTCGCAAAGTCAAGCTCGATGAATTGATTTCAGAACTTCAAAAGGAAAAGAACACCTTGGCCAGGGTCACCGACCGCCACCTCAAAAAAGAGTTGGAATTGGAGCAGCTGAAGGTGGAAATGGTTCGGCGTGAGCAACACATCGAAGAGCGCGCCGCAAACCAGCAAAACATTGCGGAAGAACAAAATGACGCGTTGCACCGAGGCCGGAAATTGATGCAATTCATTGATCGGTTCGACCCCGGGAGCAAAAACAAAGAGCTCTTTCAAGACGTGCAGAAGTACCTGGCCGTCGAGAAGTCGAAAAAATTGGACGCCGTTGCTGCGAAAAAAGCGAAGCAGAAGGCCAACGCAGCCAAATCAGCCAAACGTCGTCCCAAGCATTTTGTGGAGCGCATCAAGGTCGGCTCCATAGTGCGCTTGAGAAATGGCGGCAAGGAACGCGGAGAGGTGCTTCAAATGCATGGCGATGGTGCCACGGTGTTGTTCGGCGCTTTCAAAACCAAGATCGAACTCGAACGTCTGACCTGGGTCGCCAATTGATCATTCAACGATGACTTTTCGGGTGGCCATGGCACCACCAACCGTTTCCACGGTCACATAATACATGCCCGATTCAAGCGCGCTTATGTCCGCTTGTGGCACGTCCATATTCCGCACATCCACCTGCATCACAGGCCGACCAAGTCCGTCATAGATGCGCAATTCAGACGCCCGAATTTCTCCTGACCAATCGACAAAGAGAACATCCTTTGCTGGATTCGGCCGGACTGACCAAGCGTTGTCCATCAACCAGGCTTCTTCTATCTCGACAACGCCGCAGACGGATTGCTCCGCGCAAGGAACTTCAAATTCCGTGACATAACTACCGTCAAGCACCTCTTGACCACTTCCGATGGGATCCAAGAAATTGTAGAGCATCTCCTCTTCGGAAATGGGGTTGTTGCCATCCCAGTGGTAACTCATCTTACCATAGTAATCCGGGGCATTGGGCGAATCACAGAACGATGCCCCACCCGTGAGCGTTCCAACGATGTGATGGTTTTGATTGAACAGGGGCGAACCCGAGGAACCTCCTTCTGTCACCCCGTGATTGGTCTCTGTTTCCTGCCAATACACACGCCAGTGGGCTCCCGGATGGTACACGCTGCTGTTGGTTACGGTCGTCGTAAACGTAGAAATCTTCTTTCGATCTCCCGAAGGATGGTGGATTCCAACACCCGAAGTCGCACTCAACCCTGAGACATCCCAACCTGCGTAAAATGGCGTCCACGAATCAAAAACAGGGTCCTCCACCTCCACCAGCAGGAAATCAGATCCATTGATGTTATTCCCTACCATGTCGTCGGAACTGGTTAAAAAGAATACCCCGGTACGGACATGCGAATTGAAACTCGATGTCCCGTCGCATTCAAAATACTCGTAATTGTAGCGCACTTTCATCAAAGCCCAATCTGAGTCTGACATGTCATCTGCACAGTGAAATGAACTCAGCAACAGCTGCCGACAGTCTTGCGCAGTGTTGTTCACCATCGCACCGGAGCAAAGAAAAATTCCGCCCCCCATGGAGATGCGCAATCGCACAACGGCATCACGCTGGCATTGCCAATCCTCCCCTTCTGGACACATGACATCCACTTGGCAAGGATCCGAGCCCCGGTCATTTTCAGCCAACAAATCGTACTCGCCGTCCAACCAGAGAAAACGGAAAAAATATCCAAGGCCATTGATATGAAGCTGAGGATCGCCCACAACATCCAGTGGTTGTTCATATCGAATGACGACCTCATCTCCCGGTATTTCATTGCTGACCCACAGGCCGTGGTCGTTGTTCTCTGTAAAATCAACAGGCCCGGAAACGTATGGAGCGCTGAATCGTCCGGCCTCTGATTCAAAGGTCAATCGGCTGCCCACAGGCAGATGAAACGCATCGAAGTAAACGCAAAGAGCAGGTGCTGTTTCCACCCCCACGCGCAACGTCCAAACGGTACCTTCAGCAGTTTCTTCGGCCACGGCGAAGTCAAAGAAATTCCAGTCCGCCGCCAAAATCTCCCCTTGCATCGTTTTTCCTGTATGCTCCTCATGCCAAAAAGCTCGAGCCCACAACTGATCAACCGCCGGTGCTTCAACCTCGAGTTTCGGAGTTTGAGCATGCCGATTCGTTTGGGTCTGGGCAGGTAACTCTGTGATCATCAATAGCATCACGAGGATTACACCGAAATGGGGGTAGAATATTCTCATAGGATTTCTTGCGGTTGAAGCCTTGAATTTACGGCGTTTGTCCCAAATGCATTGGGGAAAATTGGGGAAACTCACCGCAGCAGCCTCCTCGAGATTGGGTAATTTCAGGGCTCAAGGAATAGAATACGAGAACCACAATAATGAGGAAAGAAATCTCGGTTGGAATTGCATGGGTGTTGGCTTGCTTATCCCTGAATCCGGCCATTGGACAAGAGGCACCATTCGAAGCGCAAGGGCAAAAATTCAACACGCTGCTCTATTACATGGATCAATTATATGTCGAGGAGACCGACATGGAAGCGCTTGTAGAAACCGCCATTGTGAACATGCTTGAGGAAATGGATCCGCATTCGGTGTACATCCCTGCGGACGAGCTGCAAGCTGCGGACGAACCGCTTAACGGAAATTTTGAAGGGGTGGGCATTCAATTCAATATTTTCAAAGACACCATCATGGTCGTGTCCCCGATTTCGGGCGGCCCGTCGGAGAAATTGGGCATCATGGCCGGCGATCGCATTGTGACGGTAGACGGCGAAATGGTTGCTGGAATCGGCGTCACCAATAAAGACGTTCAACGACTTTTGAAGGGACCGAAGGGTACGAAGGTGACGGTGGGAATCAAACGGGGAAAGGAACCGGATTTACTTGAATTTGAAATCATCCGCGATAAGATTCCCATTTACTCCGTAGACGCTTCCTTCATGGTCGCTCCGGAAATTGGCTACATCAAAGTAAATCGATTCTCGCGCTCCACGATGAGCGAGATGTACAAAGCCTTTGCCACTCTGCAGCAATCAGGCATGCAGGATTTGATTTTGGATTTGCAAGGAAACGGAGGCGGCATGCTGCGAACAGCCATTCAAATGGCGGACGAGTTCCTTTCTGAAGAAAAGCTCATTGTCTATACGGAAGGGCGAAACTTCCCACGGGATGACACGTTCGCCCGAATTCCCGGCCGCTTCGAAAAAGGCCGACTCATCGTGCTGATCGATCAAGGAAGCGCCTCAGCATCAGAAATCGTGTCCGGCGCGGTGCAAGATTGGGACCGTGGGTTGATTGTGGGGCGACGGAGTTTTGGGAAGGGCCTGGTCCAACGCCCGGTCAACCTTCCGGACGGAAGTGCGGTGCGCTTGACGGTTCAGAAATACTATACGCCCTCAGGCCGCTGCATTCAAAAACCATACGACGAAGGAGTTGATGCGTATCGCCAAGAGAAATACGAACGCTACGAATCCGGCGAATTACTGAGTTTGGATAGCTTGGAATTACCGGACAGCCTGAAATACACCACGCGCATCCAGGGCCGAACGGTTTATGGCGGTGGGGGCATTTTGCCCGATGTTTTCGTGCCATTGGACACCACGGACAATTCAAGCTATTTCAGCGCGATCCTGCGGAAGGGCTTGGACAGTCGCTTTGCATTGAATTTCGTAGACAGCTTGCGACCTTCATTGGAATCGCAGTATCCCGATGAGGACACATTCATTGCTGATTTTGAAATTCCCTCATCCATGTTGGAAGATTTCCAAGCTTTCGCCACCGCTGAAGGTGTTGAATTTGATGCAGAAGGCTGGGAAGCTTCAGGTGATGCCATCGCGCTGCGCCTAAAAGCCATGATCGGCCGAAATTTATTGGAGCAAGGGACATTCTATCGGGTGATTTCCGGCCTGAACGAATCGCTTCAACGCGCCATTGAAATTCTTCAAAACGGCACTTTTGAGAAAATGAACCTAGCTCACGACTCTTTTTGACATGATTGCCCGTGCATCGTAATTTTGAACCCAATCAATAAATCCATCTCATGAAATTGAAATTTTTGTTTGCGCCCGCCTTGGCCTTGATCGCCTTCGGATGCGCTTCGGAAGAGAAAAAAGAATCTGCGGCTTCGCGACCCGCTGCGACTGCGGAAGACACCCGCGAACTGCCTGTGAATACGAGCCCCGGCCAACAACAAGGCAATTTTGATCCTGCTGCAAACACAGCCACTGCTCCTGCCGGTCCTTCAACCACCATCTCCTTCGCTTCATACGAACACGATTTTGGGACCTTGGCCGCCGGAGAATCGGTCACACACTTTTTCGAATTCACCAACACGGGATCTGAGCCTTTGGTCATTGACAATTGCAAAGGATCTTGCGGCTGCACAGTTCCTCAATGCCCAAAACAACCCATTCAGCCGGGTGAAAAAGGCCAGATTGAGGTGAAATTCAACTCCAAAGGCAAAAAGAATCAACAAACCAAAAAGGTTACCATCAACGCCAACACCGACCCGGCGCAAACCTTTTTGACCATCAAGGCTTTTGTTGAACCTGAGGTTGGTGCGTAACCTTCGCATCCCATATCAACCCAAAAAAACCCTGCTTACGAGTGGGGTTTTTTTGTCTTTCGTCGCATGCGTATTCACATCGAGTCACAGCCAATCTTTACCCTCAAAACCGTCAGACGGTGAGAAATTGGATTATGAAATCACGTACCAATGGGGGCCCATCTACCTCGAAGTTGGCGATGTGAGTTTCACGACTGAACGCCTCGATTATGCTGATGTTGAGCTTTGGAGCTTCGAAGGCTGGGGCACATCCCGTTCACATTGGAATTGGTTTTACCCGGTAAACAGCATCTACACGAGTTTGGCCAATAGCACGCTCGATCCGTTGAATTTTCAACGCAAAGGACGGGAAGGCAGCCATCGCTACGATCGGTGGTATTTTCTCGATGATTCGACCCGCATCTCTTGGATCAGTCATGATGACGAACTCTCGAGCGGGGAGCTGGTTCGTTCACCATCAAGCGGTGGGTTGCATGATGTGATGACTGCGGTGCATTGGTGCCGACACCTCGACTGGCCGTTGGCTTTGCCTGGCGAAATAACGCTGATGCGCCTCATCTTGGATGGAGAAATTCACCAAACCACCATTT
The DNA here is from genome assembly GCA_049416245.1 of Flavobacteriales bacterium. Lineage (GTDB taxonomy): Bacteria > Bacteroidota > Bacteroidia > Flavobacteriales_D > Sanyastnellaceae > UA16. The sequence goes on from JBMSHA010000045.1 coordinate 6,711, forward strand.
CCTTTCAAGGCATCCAAGAATGGACTCACCCCAAAACACAAGAAACCCATACGTGTTGGGTATTTGAACCCGTGCTCATCGATGGCACCGTATTCAAAGCCGGCGATCAAATGAAGGTTTTCGTCACCGCAGATGAGAAACGCTTGCCGATCTTCATCGAGACCGAATTGGTCGTTGGCGCTGCACGTATTTACTTGAACGACGTCAGCAAACTCAGTCCTTCCGAAATGCGAGCGCACCGAGAATACAGCCAATCCCAGCGGGATGCCTTCCTCGTAAGATGATGGGTGAATGCGATTTAGCGCAGACCGCTGTATCCCCCGATATTGTACACCCGTTTGAATCCTTGTTGCTTTAAAAACTGCGCCGCCGCGCCACTGCGAGCCCCCGAACGACAATAACAATAAATGGGCTCGCTTTTGTCCCAAGAGGCGCTTGCTTGTTGCATCTCTCCAGCCAGCCAATCAACATTCACAGCTCCAGCAATCATCCCACCGGATGCCTCTCCTGCAGTGCGGCAATCAACGACCTTACCCCCATCTTGATCCAGGGCTTCACGAAACGCTTGCGGCGTCAAATCTACTTTGGGTCCAAAAAACATCTTCAATCGTTCAAATTCAAAATTTTAATCGAGCCGTGGCCCAGGTGGACCTTATCCGCTCGCTCCATTTTTTTGAGTCCTCGACTCACCGCTTCACGACTCACATTCAAATCAGACGCAATATCCGCGTGGGATTTATTCACCGTATCATTCGAAGCCTGATTTCTGTGATCTTTTAAATAGGCGTGCAATCGATCGCTCAATGATTCGAAAGCTAGCTGATCCAGCATTTGAAGCGAATCCTGCCAGGCGCTGTAGACTTCCGAAAGTACAAGATTGCGCCATTCCTCACTCGTCGAAAGCAATTGTTTGCCAGATTCTTGGGGAATCAACAATGTACGAGCATCCGATTCTACGATGGCCTCTACCGTTGACTCTTCGCCCAATAGCGCGCTGATCATGCTCATTGCGCAAGGACACGAGCCGTCCATGCCGTAGACGATATGGCGTTCTCCCATGGGCCCCTTGCGGTACAATTTAACTCCACCTTCAATCAACAAAAACAAATGGGTAATCGGGTCTCCTGGGCGAATGACTACATCACCCTTCGTAAAATCGCGCAAGGTGCCCAAAGCCATTAACTCGGACTCGAGTTCTTCTGAACAAAAACTCAGGTTTCTAATATTCATCGTGTGCAGGTTGGGACAAAAGTAGTAAGAACAGTTTGCTGCAAAAACAATCAGCCCCTACCGTACCCCGTTTTCACAATCATTAAGCTTCGGCTCGTCCGACATGCTTCCGTAATTTGCAACGTCCAACGCCCTTAAAAATTTCACAGATTTGAAACCCATCGGTTTTGCCCCCCCACCCATCGATGAAGATACCATTGCTGCCGTCAGTCGGGTACTGCGCTCCGGTTGGATCACCTCAGGCCCTGAATTGGCTGCATTCGAAAAAGAACTTGCTGAGTTTCTTGAAGTTCCACAGCTTGCTTGTTTTTCAAGTTGGACGGCGGCTTGCGAATTGGCATTGCGGTGGTACGGCGTAGGCCCTGGAGATGAAGTGATTATTCCAGCCATGACGTATGCTGCTACGGCAAATATCGTGTTGCATTGCGGGGCAACACCGGTCATGGTGGATGTCGATTTAAACGAGCGTGTCTCTCTCCTGCCTGCCTTGCAGGAGGTATTGAGCGAACGAACGAAGGTCGTCATGCCGGTGGATCTGGGAGGTTGGCCGGTCGATTATGAATCCATCAGCCGCTGGCTCGACGCTCCTGAATCGCGCTCCCAGTTCAAGCCCAACACGGCGATTCAAGCGAAATTCGGCCGTCCCTTGTTCCTCGCAGATGCCGCCCATTCTTTTGGCGCGAAATACAACGGACAATGGGTCGGACGGCAAGCGGACATCACAGGATTCAGTTTTCACGCCGTAAAGAACCTCACCACGGCCGAAGGCGGCGCACTTGCTTTCAACTTGCCTTCTGCAATCGATTCCACCGAAACCCTGCGATGGTTCAAAGCCATGTCATTGCACGGGCAGTCTCGGAGCGCCCACGAGAAAACCACTTCTGGCAGATGGCATTACGATGTTGAAGCGGCTGGCTACAAATGCAACATGACCGACATCCAAGCGGCTATCGGCCGGACTCAATTGTCCAAATATCCCGAACAACTCGAAAGGCGCCGCGAAATTGTCCAACGCTACCATTCAGGATTCAAATCGGAACCCTGGTATGTCGCACCTCCCATGCGCGATAACCGGCGGGAAAGTTCCTACCACCTGTTTCAGTTGAGGATTGAAGGGTTTGATGCAAAGAAACGGGATGCGCTGATGGACCAATTAAAGGGGCAAGGCATTGCGACGAATGTGCACTTCATCCCGCTTCCCATGCTTTCGGTTCATCGCAATCGGGGAGAATCCATGAAAGCTTATCCCAACACACAACTGCTCTTTGAAGAATCGCTGAGCCTACCTGTACATCTTGAACTTACAAACAGCGACATCGACCGGATCGTTCAAGAAGTCGTGACGGCAGTGATTGGCCAGCTATGAAGCGTTTCATCGACATCATAGCCAGTGGACTTGGCTTGCTTGTTCTACTGCCGTTGATGATGGCTTTGATCATTTGGATTCGCCTGGACTCCCCGGGCTCTGCCTTTTACAAGCAGCAACGCATCGGCAAAGACGGGCGGTTGTTTTGGCTTTTCAAATTTCGTTCCATGGCGGATCGGGCCGGCGGACCCGAGGTCACTTTGGGCCATTCCGATCCGCGCATCACGGCCGCAGGATCCTGGCTCCGACGAACGAAGTTGGATGAGCTGCCGCAGCTTTGGAATGTGCTCATCGGGGACATGAGCCTCGTGGGTCCACGGCCGGAAGTGCCGCACTATGTTGAGCGTTATTCGGATGAAATGAAACGGGTTCTGGCCGTGCGGCCAGGATTGACGGACCCGGCAAGCCTGAATGGATTCGACGAGGGGGCCATATTGGATGCAGCCGATGACCCTGAACGTCACTATGTAGAAGTCGTTATGCCGCAGAAAGTGTCCATGCAACTTGATTACATAGACAGAGCCAATGCGTTTTCCGATTTAATGCTCGTCGCCCGTACGCTCCTCCGCATTTTTAAAGGTGGTTAACAACGGCTTGAAGAGCTCAAGCAACTGATCAGCCCGCGTTGCATCCGCTTGCTCTCGCAGCGCATAAGCCACATTCTTCACCAACCGCTGCATGACCTCCATCGAATGCGCTGGACGCCATTGCTTTCCCGAATGTTGTGCATCCATGTGACTCAAAAAATCGTTCACATCATCCGGCCCGATGACTGTCCCTTGGCTGTAAGGATTGATGTAAAACAAAATTCCCGATTGACCTTTGCGAATGGTCTCTTCGCCTACAAATGCATCATCGCAATAAGCCAAAATAAAGTGACTTGGTAAATTGATGCCTCGCAATGGAATCCCCAAC
>JBMSHA010000046.1:0-10167 GCA_049416245.1 Flavobacteriales bacterium
CCGGCGTTTGCGGCAATGACCACCACTCCCGCAAAAATCCATCGGGTCTCTTTGTCATCCACCAATTTCCTCAACAGCGAAACCATGACGATGGAGGTCGTGAGGTTATCCAAAACGGCCGAAAAGAAGAACGTCAGAATGCTCAAAATCCAAATCAACCGGACTTTATTTCCCGTTTTGATTCGATCTGTGATAACAGAAAAACCTTCGTGCGCGTCCACCAGTTCCACAATGGTCATGGCTCCTAACAAGAAGAAAAGAATCGACGAAATGTCCTCCATGTGGTGGAGGAGACGATGCTCCAAGAAGTAATTGAGCGCGTGGGGAGGGACTGACGTCAAGCCGGCTTTGAATGATTCAAAATCCGCTGCCAGATGAGCCGGAACCTCGTGAACACCGGTCACGAATAGCCCCCAACAAATGGTTCCAGTGAGCAGGGCGCTTGCTGCCTTATCGATGTGGAACGTATGCTCCAAGGCGATAAACAGATAGCCCAAAACAAAAATAACGAGGACAAGGAATTCCATTGCAGGGGGTTTCGGACGTCAAATTACAACACGGGTCATCGAAGCGCGAATGCTTGTGCTTATTTTCCCGTTTACCCCATTAATTTTTCCAGGGCAATTTCGAAGGCGGTCGCAGCGAGGCCTGTTTTCTTTGGGTTCTTTGCGTGCGTTTCCTTCAACGCACGTTCGATGGTGAGGGACGTATCCGAGAAGATGGCCGCATCACTCATGTCCACTTGAGCGTCGCTCATCAGGTAGGCGAAAACCCGTGCCATTCCGCAATTCGCAATGAAATCAGGCACCACAGCCAGTTGCTGATCAGCCGCCTCAGCGATGGGACCATAAAAAATTTCAGCGTCCGCAAAAGGCACATTGGCCCCGCTTGAAATCACCTCGACCCCTGCAGCTAACATGCGATTGAGTTGATCTTGATTGACCAAACGCGATGCGGCACAAGGAAGGAAAACATCGGCTTTCACATCCCAAATTCGTGCATTCACCTCATCGAAGGTTAACATGTTCGCGGCATTTAGTGCATTGCCCTTCTTCGTTTCAAATAAGAGCGAAACTTCCTCTGGTGACAGGCCATTCGGCGCAATCAATCCACCGGCGCGATCAATGATTCCCACGACAACAGCTCCAGCCTCAGCGAGATAATACGCTGCCGCCGCTCCTACGTTACCCCAGCCTTGCACGATCACCCGCTTACCAGAAACGCTGCCTCCATAGATGCTGTAAAAATGACGCACCGATTCCGACACGCCGTAGCCCGTAATGAGGTCTGCCACGCGGTACTTCCGAGTGGCATCCGGAGTGTAGTCCAAATCTTCCACGACTTGCGAAACCCCTTGCCTCAGGTGACCGATGCGCTTGACTTTTTCGGCATTTTGAGTTTTGAAATGCCCATTGAAGACGCCTTCCTGCGGGTGCCAAATCCCACAATCCTCGGTGATCGGAATCACCTCATGGATTTCGTCTACATTCATGTCACCTCCGGTGCCGTAATAGTACTTTAGCAGCGGTGTGACTGCAGCATACCAACGTCGCAAAACGCCCTCTTTTCGAGGATCTGACGGGTCAAACGCAATGCCCGATTTCGCTCCCCCAATCTGAGGTCCGCTCACCGAGAATTTGATCTCCATCGTTTTTGCCAAGCTTTCCACCTCGCGGCGATCCAACGCCGGATGCATTCGCGTACCCCCACCCGCAGCTCCTCCTCGAAGGGAATTGATCACAACCCAACCCTGGGCGTCCGTTTGGGAATCCTGCCATTCGAACACGATTTCGGGACGGCGATTTTCGTAAGCCTTGAGCAGTTCTTTCATGGTCATTGCATTGCGTTTGGCGTGCGCGAAGATACAGCGTTATATCCCCACAGAGCTCCTCCAACATGAGCCGCTTTTGAACCCGTGACCTCGGGCCAAACATTCGGCAAACCCAACAGACGCAACAGGCCCAGGAAAGCAAAGGCATGGGCTTCCTTGCCCCTCACCAGATCGACATCCGGAACCATGACCTCCAACGGCCTCGACGGCATATGCGTTGAACTCGGCGCTTCAAGCAATCGCATTAAATTCTGATTGAAAACGCCGCCTCCGGTTACCAAGGTTGTACGGCCCCCAGCATCGCGGCGAATGGACTCCGCGATGTACGTTGAAGCAGTAGCGAGTGCATCGGAGGCTGAAAGTGGTGTTTGTTTTTCATGGGCGTCCAGCATGGGCCAAAAAACCGATTCCAACCATTCAGTACCCAAGCTTTTCGGCGGAGTTGCAGCATGGTAAGGCAAGTGCAACCAAGCTTGCAACAAGTGCGGATCAATTTGTCCTTGACGGGCCAAATTGCCACTCTCATCAAACGCCAAACCTGCTCGTCCGGCCAATGCATTCAACACCAAATTGCATGGGCCAATGTCCCAAGCACGCCGTTCACCCTCCGATTCCAAACTGATGTTGGCAAATCCCCCCAGATTCAAACAGGCTTCGTATTCCGAAAACAAAAGGGCATCCGCTACGGGCACCAGAGGGGCTCCTTGGCCACCTAAGGCAACATCCAAACTGCGCAAATCAGAAATGACGGGCACCAGAGCTCCCAATGCGGCATACAATTCGCTTCCACTGCCTAGCTGGCCCGTCCAACCGCGATCTGGCCTGTGAAAAATGGTTTGGCCTGAAAAAACAACGGCGTCAAAATCGGTAGGATTTACGCGATCCAAAATCGATTGGGCACACCAACGGCTCCAATCACGCTCCGCCTCAAACCAGTCCACGGCACTGCCTTCCGACAATTCCCTAAATCGCTCAGGCCATGCGGGTGGCAACGGCACTTCCATAAATCGATTCAGGCGTCCTGTCCACGCGTCCCCTTCGAGCATAAATTCCGAATCAGCCATGTCCAGCGCATCCATGGAAGTTCCGCTCATCAGCCCTAAAACGCGGTAGGGAGGTATGGGTCTTTGAAGTGGCAATTCTGTGGTTTTCAGCAGCATATCGAACGGTCTGAGACGCCTTATCTTTGAGGCACAATATGGAGCAATTTCTCCAAAAGCATCCAGGAAATGAACCTCGAACTGACTGAAGAACAAATGGCCGTGCGGGACGCTGCACGAGATTTTGCGCAAAACGTACTGAAACCCACCGTCATCGAACGGGATAACGCACAAAAATTCGCTACCGAAGAAATTCAGCAACTGGGCGAATTGGGATTCATGGGCATGATGGTCAGCGAGCAATACGGGGGAAGTGGTATGGACACCATGAGCTATGTTTTAGCCATGGAGGAAATCAGTAAAGTGGACGCTTCTGTAAGTGTGTGCATGAGTGTGAACAATTCATTGGTGTGTTACGGCTTGCAGGCATTTGGAACGGAGGAGCAAAAGGAAAAATTCTTGCGCCCCTTGGCATCAGGCCAAAAAATCGGGGCATTCTGCTTGAGCGAACCCGAGGCCGGTTCCGACGCCACATCCCAGGCCACCACGGCGATTGATTGCGGTGACCACTACCTCCTCAACGGGACGAAGAACTGGATTACCAATGGAGGCAGTGCGAGCACCTACCTCGTCATTGCACAGACTGATACCGAAAAAGGGCATCGCGGTATCAATGCGCTCATCGTTGAACGCGACATGCCCGGATTCATCGTGGGTGCGAAGGAGGACAAAATGGGCATCCGCGGATCAGACACCCACACCTTGATGTTTCAGGATGTGAAAGTGCCGAAGGCCAACCGAATTGGTGAAGACGGTTTCGGTTTCAAGTTCGCCATGAAGACCTTGGCGGGAGGCCGCATTGGCATTGCAGCGCAAGCCTTGGGCATCGCATCCGGCGCATACGAGCTCGCCGTTGCCTATTCGAAGGAACGCAAAGCCTTCGGAAAAACCATCAATCAGCACCAAGCCATTGCTTTTAAACTTGCGGACATGGCCACCCAAATTGAGGCTGCACGCTTGATGGTTTGGAAAGCTGCTGCGATGAAGGATGCCGGCGAAGACTACGATTTGGCGTCGAGCATGGCAAAGTTGTATGCTTCAGAGGTCGCCATGAAGCAAACCGTTGAAGCGGTTCAGGTTCATGGAGGATACGGATTTGTCAAGGAATACCATGTCGAACGCTTGATGCGGGATGCCAAAATCACGCAGATTTACGAAGGCACAAGCGAGGTTCAAAAGATCGTCATCAGCCGATCAATCCTGCGCGACTGATTCGGCAGAAATACGCTCGTTTCGGGAATTCCATACTTCCTCAGTTCCCTCAGCGGTCCGGACAATCACCTCGGGAATCCCATCGCTCGTGCGATCCTCGACCTTGACACCAATTCCGCGGGTCATCCGACTGATTCCCGTGAATTCTCCTGTTCCCAACACTTGTTCTTGGACCCATCCCGATTCATCAACATAAAGAATCGTGGATTGGTCAATGGTAGCCCCCAATCGGAATGCAGGTTGCTGAGGGAAGGACAAGCGGACCGGCGACGTAAAGCGGTCTTCACCGGTGCGTTTCAAGAAGCGCAATGAACCATCATCCTGGCAAGCCATCAGATAATCCCGTGGGCCGATGCGCAGGTGATCGAGGAAAACAACATACCGATCGGCCTGTGGCTTGAATTTCCATCCCGGCGTGCGTTCACCTTCGTCACGGAAATTGAACAGCTCTCCATTGGGAGCGGCCAATAAGAAGCGATACTGCCGGTTTCGATCGTAATCCACCACGGCAAAGGCTGAAAAACCCGTTGACCATCGTTTTGGAAAGCCTTTCACCGCCCTGCCCAGAACATCAACGAGCACAAACTTTTCACCCGCCCCTATGGCAACTTGATACTTCCCATTGCGGTACAAATCCACTTCCCAGACTTGCGGAGGCACCTCCGATTCAACCGGCCAAGTCCAAACGACCGCATCACCGGTGCGAGCTTCCACAGCCCCTGACGTCCAATACAATTCCATCACCTCACCGGTCCTGTGGTTCCGTGCCGTCCCGATAACATCCGCGGCTGAAGATGAATGAACAACCCGGGCCTGCACTTCAACGTTTGATGCCCGTTGCTCAAGTATCGATTGTGCAGTCCATATCAATCGCCCGCCGTCCGCAAACGTTCCCTCCCAATGCGATGCGTGATCCCAGTGAATGAAATCCGCCTGGCGACTGATTTCCGCGGAAGCCATCGCCTCGAAATCAACCAGCCTGGGAAGCTCATCCCAGCGCGACCTGTCACCTGAAAGCGTCCTGAACCATACGCCGGATTGCCAAAGATCATCGGAAGGAGCTGTTGCAGAATCCACCCCAGCCAATGCCTGCAGCAGGGTTCCATCTGCCAATTCACACTCCATCCAAGCAGCCTGCGCACGCCATGATATCGAATCTTGAACGGGTTGATCGACCAAGGGGAACGCCCCCACATCAATGCGCTTCACCGCGGGGACTTTGGAGATGGCTTCACTCCACGCCACCCAAGACTCAGGTAAGGTTAGGTATTCCAGTCCGCCTGCCACAGGTGCCACCCAATCCGTCACCAACCCTGCAGCTGCCGATGTGTCGCTTTGATATGTGGAGCGCCACCTCGTAGCCCCAATGCGTTCCAAGCGGTTGACTCCACCTTTCCGAGGTTGCCAACGACTGGCCATTTCGCCTGGATTCTCTTTCCATACGCTCAAATCCAAACCCAGTAACCACCCGCCGTACGCGGCCTGCACATCCATTCCTGGCGGCAGTGCCGTAGGTTCGTCGCTCACCCACCAAATCCGCATCGAATCCGAAGATTGTGCAAATTCCAGCGTCAGCGGCTCCGTATTCGATGCGAACCCAACACCCGCAGGTCCGCCCCCTCCCGACACCCACACATCAAAATCATCAGAGGCCACTGCCGTGGGGAGGACGCTCGCACTTACCGTTTGGGCCCGACGCGTCAATACCCACAGCGCACTGAGAGATGCAAGGCTTACTGAAACCAAGACGAACCAACCGAAGGCTTTGCTCATGGCACCAAGTTCAGGAGATTCGGCTCCAATTTGGACGGCCTCGCTGCGCACGTTTCAACGCAGCGTTGAGGATAGCGTGCTGCGGTTGGGCCAACTCCGGGTCCGCCTCCAGCAAACGATTCCCAATGTAACGTGCCGTGGTCAGCAATTCTCGGTCGCGCATCAGATCCGCCATTTTCAGATCCGGCACTCCCGATTGCTGGGTTCCCATCAAATCCCCTGGCCCCCGCAATTCCATGTCCACTTCCGCCAATTCAAACCCATCGTTCGTCCGGCACATCGTTTCCAATCGCGTCCGGCCATCTTTGGAGAGTTCCGTGCCCGTCATCAAAACGCAATAACTCTGCTCGGCCCCACGACCCACACGGCCCCTCAGCTGATGCAGCTGAGCCAATCCAAAACGTTCAGCACTTTCGATGACCATCACTGAGGCGTTGGGCACATTGACCCCCACCTCAATGACCGTTGTGGCCACCAGGATTTGGCTCGTTCCCGATGCAAATCGATTCATCTCCATGTCTTTATCCTCTGACTTCATGCGTCCGTGCACAATGCCAATGCGGTATTCAGGCAACGGAAAGCGACGGGACAAGCTTTCATATCCGTCCATCAAATCTTTATGGTCGAGCGTGGCGCTCTCTTCGATGAGCGGATACACCACGTACACTTGGCGACCGCGCTTGATTTCATCTTCCATAAATTGAAAAACAGCCAACCGCGCTTCGTCTGTGCGGTGAACCGTTTTGATTTCCTTTCGACCGGGAGGCATTTCGTCGATTACACTGACATCCAAGTCGCCGTATGCCGTCATGGCCAGGGTGCGTGGGATCGGAGTTGCCGTCATGACCAATACGTGTGGAGCGGGGCGCGCTTTCGCCCAAAGTTTGCTGCGTTGGGCTACACCAAATCGATGCTGCTCATCAATGATAGCCAGACCCAAGCGATGAAAAACGACGGCGGGCTCGATGAGCGCGTGCGTGCCGATGAGGATGTGCACCTCTCCCGATGCCAAGCCCGCGAGTATGGGTTTCCTTTGAGCCGTTTTCACCGATCCGGTGAGCAACTCCACCCGGACTGGCAAGGCCGCCAAGGCTTCTTTAAAGGACTCGAGATGCTGATTGGCCAAAATTTCCGTAGGTGCCATAACACATGCTTGATATCCATTATCGAGCGCAAGCAAGGCCGTGAGCAAGGCAACCATGGTCTTTCCACTACCCACATCCCCCTGAAGAAGTCGGTTCATGTGCCAGCCGGTGTTCAAATCCGCTCGAATTTCCCGCATCACACGTTTTTGGGCACCTGTGAGCTCGAAGGGAATGTGTTGAGCGTAGTATTGGTTGAATCGCTCCCCGACCTGCTCGAAGCGAACACCCGGCACATCGCGCGTCTGGGCTTGCTTTTGTCGGAGTAACTTCAATTGGAGCAAAAGTAATTCTTCGAACTTCAGGCGCTTTCGGCCCCGTTCAGCTTGTTCGGCATGCTGTGGGGCATGCACCCAACGCAACGCCTCTGTCCTTCCCGGAAACTGGAGTTCCCGGAGTAAATCGGCGGGCAAGCACTCGGTTGAAAAGAAATCCGTTTGGGCCAACAGACCGCGAATGGCCTTCGCGATTCCTGCACTGGACAAACCGCGGTTGGTCAACTTTTCCGTGGTGCGGTAGACCGGTTGTAGGCCTGCACCTTGGCGATTTTCAAAACTGGAAAGCAGCTCAATTTCGGGGTGCGGAATGTTCCAACGCCCCTGGTATTTCGCTGGCTTTCCGAAGACAACGACCTTTTGTTGGACGGGGATTTGAGAGGCAATCCACTTCGCTCCCTTGAACCAAACCAAATCCACAGAGCCTGTTTCATCCTGGAACTTGGCCACCAACCTTGCGCCCCGCTTGCCCGGGACCTGCTGCAATCCCATGATGACTCCTTGAAGTTGGATTGCGACAGCGTCTGACGCAAGAGCCGCAACCGAAGCAAACCCCGTTCGATCCTCATAACGGAAGGGCAAATGCTCCAGCAAGTCTGCTGCTGTGTGGATTCCGAGCTCACCGCGAAGCCACTCAGCCCGTTTTGGACCGATGCCCTTGACAAATTCGATGGGTGTTTCTGCGATTTCGGTGGGCATGGCACTTCCGAAGGTCGGTGCGTTCTCGGGGAAATGCAACTGAAAAACAAAAAAGGACCGACCCGTAGGTCCGTCCTTTTTTAAATGGGTTCAAAGGAGCTTTTAGAATCCGTTGGCCAACATGCGCACGGGATTCTCGAGGTAGGCTCGGAAGTCCTGCAGGAATGCCGCGCCTGAAGCACCGTCGACCGAGCGGTGATCGCAGCTCAATGTCACTTTCATCACATGGCCAGGAACCACGGAGCCGTTTTTCACGACCGGTACCGCGTTGATTCCACCTACTGCAAGAATGCAAGAGTCCGGAGCGTTGATAATGGCCGTGAATTCGTCAATGCCGAACATCCCCAAATTCGAAATGGTGAATGTGTTGCCCTCCCAATCGCTTGGCTGCAACTTTTTATCCCGCGCCTTACCTGCAAAATCCTTCACCTCTGCTCCGATTTGTGACATGCGCTTGAGGTCCGCATGACGCACTACGGGAACCAGCAATCCTTCGTCCACAGATACCGCCACTCCAATGTGCACGTGCTCGTTAAACCGGATGCGGTCTCCCAACCAACTGCTGTTGACCACCGGGTGCTTTTTCAACGCAAGCGCAGCAGCTTTGACCACCATATCATTGAAGCTGATTTTCACTTCGCCACCATCATTGATCGCTTTACGTGTAGCCATGGCTTCGTCCATGTTGATGCTCACCGTGAGGTAGAAATGCGGCGCAGAGAATTTGCTTTCTGACAATCGACGTGCAATGGTTTTGCGCATTTGGCTGATGCCCACTTCGGTAAAGCGCTCCACACCCGTAACAGGCATTCCTGCCCCACCAGCTTGGAAAGCTTCAACATCACGCTTGACAACGCGGCCTGAATCACCTGATCCCGGAATATGAGCCACATTCAATCCCCGTTCTTCTGCGAGCTTTCGGGCCAACGGAGAAGCCTTCAGGCGGCCATTGGATGCAGGAGTCAACGGCGCGGGTGCCGGAGTCACAGCGGTCGGCGCAACAGGTGCCGGTGCCGCCACCGCAACAGGTGCGGGTGCGGGCGCTGGTGCTGGAGCTGGAGCTGGAGCCGGAGTCGCAACTGGAGCTGGAGCTGGAGTCGATGCTTCCTGAACCACCGCAGCAGAATCAGCTTCCTTCAAGACTGCAGAAATATCTTCTCCCTTCTCTCCCAAAATACAGAGCAAGCTATCTACCGGCGCTGTAGATCCTTGTTCGACACCGATGTGAAGCAACACCCCATCAAAAAACGACTCGAATTCCATCGTCGCCTTATCCGTCTCAATTTCCGCAAGGATTTCCCCACTTTCCACTTCATCACCCACTTGTTTCAACCATGTCGCCACCACCCCTTCGGTCATGGTGTCGCTCAATTTGGGCATTCGGACAATTTCTGCCATGGCTTTCTTATTCGTGCTTGTTTAATCCTTTACGTACGGGTAGTTGGGCGTCATGTAGACATCCTCATACAATTCTTGAGCTTCTGGATATGGACTTTGCTCAGCAAATTCAATGGCCTCTTCGACTTGGGCCTTCACTTCCTTTTCAACCGCCTTCAACTCTTCCGCTGTGTTCCAACCTTGGCTCACCAACACGTTGCGAACGTACTCGATGGGATCCTTTTCTTGGTATTCATTAAGCTCATCCTTCGTTCGGTACTTCTGAGGGTCGGACATGGAGTGTCCCTTGTAACGGTAGGTCTGGATATCCAGTAAGGTGGGTCCATCTCCGCGGCGGCCGCGGTCTGCCGCTTCCTTGATCGCGTCGTGAACGGCTTCGGGACTCATTCCGTCGACCGTTGCAGAAGGCATTTTGTAACTGGCGCCTAACAATTCCAAATCCGTCACGTTCGACGTTCGTTCAACGGAAGTGCCCATTGCGTATTTGTTGTTCTCTACGATGAAAATCACCGGGAGTTTCCAAGTCATGGCCATGTTGAATGTTTCATGCAAGATGCCTTGACGGGCCGCTCCATCACCGAAGAAGCACAAAGTCACATGATCTTCTTTGCGGTATTTGTCCGCAAACGCGATACCGGCACCTAAGCCGATTTGGCCCCCAACAATACCGTGGCCCC
>JBMSHA010000047.1:0-10124 GCA_049416245.1 Flavobacteriales bacterium
GGTGAATGGACCGACCAGAACATGTACAATTGGACTGAGGCCGGTGATAGGCCGCTGTATACACGCTTGCTTGAAATCCCCGAATACAGAAACAGGTTAACATGGTATTTCGACTGGTGGATGGGGAGTCTTTTCGATGAAGAATGGGCTGAAGGACGGGGTTCATGGTTGATCGATTTGCTCAGCGAAGGGGTCGCGACGGACAACTATTATCCGCTGAGTTACGGATTTTCAATGGAAGATTTTGAAAATTCCGTTACCGATGCTTGGGGAAGTCATGTGGCCCATAGCATTTCCAACTATGTGGCCGCCCGAAACTTTTGGGCCGAGGTGCAATTGGAAGCTGTTGGAGAAAATGAGCCCATTGTCCAATGTTGGGCGGAAGGTCCTGCCCTCAACGACTCCATTACCGTTGACTGCTGGATTCCTGAGCATTTTGACTTCAATCCCTGGGCGATGGAATTGTCCTACAGCACCGGAGAAATGGTTTCAGCGCAAGCGCTGGAATTCGAAGGGAGCACGGCAAATGGTCAAGCTTGGTCTACGACATTCGGACTTAACGGTGTGCCTTTCTTCGATTGGCAAGTATTCATTTCGCACCCATCTGGCGCGACATCGTCATCGCCGTGTGCACCCAAGCGCGTTTGGAACAGCCATTCAGAAATTGCCATCCGCATCAACGAGGTCATGCCCTTGAATTCTGATTTTCATGCCGATGAAGCAGGCAATTTTGGAGATTGGGTCGAACTGCTCAATGTGGGATCAACGCCGCTGAACACGAACGGACTGTACCTCACGAATCGATTGATGGAACCCAATCGTTGGAAATTGCCCGGTGTCACCCTAGATCCCGGTCAGCATTTGTTGATCTGGTGTGATGACGAAACCGATTTGAGTCCCTTGCATGCCTCCTTCACACTGAGCGCAAACAACGACGAGGTATACGTGATGCATAAGGAGTCTGACGCTTGGCGCATTGTCGATGCCATCGATTGGGAAAATGCAGCCCCCAATGCGAGCTTGGGACGCACATTCGATGGCGCTGACGAGTGGATTTGGTTTCACACCAATGCGGACAACCCTCCCACTCCAAATGGGCCTAATGGCCAATCATCTAATCAAGTCATCTTGGATGATACGCCGGCATGGAAACCTCAATCACCGTGTAACCAACCTTGTCGAATCACTTTACCGCGTGAGACAGAATGGAGCCTATACGACCTTTCAGGTGCGTTTTCCAAGCAAGGCAAGCAGCAAGCAATCTGCCTCGATGAATTGGCTCCGGGTCTGCATATCCTCCAATGGGCAGATCGTCAGAATTTCATCCACAGAAATAAAATCGTTTTACAGTAACCATCCCATCCGATGATCAAATATTTCACCATTTTTCCAGTCCTTTTGAGCCTGTCCGTATTATGCTCGGCACAAATTGTCTGGACTGAGCCTGCTTTTCCCACTGTTGACGACCAAGTCATACTGTACTACAACAGTGCACTCGGAAACGGAGAGGTTCAGGGCGTGGTACCCGTATACATACACACCGGCGTCATCACCAGCAACAGCAATGGACCCAGCGACTGGCAAAACGTTCAGACATCCTGGGGCACGGCCGATCCAAATGCGGTGATGAACCCTGAAGGAAACGGTGTCCATTCATTTGATTTCAATGGCGTCACGCTGAGCGAGTATTACCAACTCGATCCGGATGATACCGTCGAATCTTTGGCGATGGTATTCAGGAACAGCAACGGAACCTTGGTAGGCAGGAATGCAGACGGGTCGGACATTTTCTATGAAGTGAGTAGCGGTTCGTTCAGCACGTCGATTCAAACTCCGGAAAACGGTTACGCCTTGCTCGAAATTGGGGAGAGTTACGAGGTCTTGGGACTTGCGAATGAGTCTTGTGATCTCAGTTTGCTGATCAATGGAACAGTTGTCGCGGAGGCTTCGGGACTGGAGTTGAGTTACACCTTTGAAGCCACAGAAGGTGGCCAATTCAATTTGGAATTGATTGGGGACAACGGCTCCCAAACAGCACAGGATCAAGCGAGTCTTACCGTCTTGCCTGAAGCTCCAATCACAGGTTGGCCAGCAGCTGGCAGCGAAGACGGTATCCACTACCCCACTTCAACCAGTGCATTCTTGCAGTTACATGCACCCGGCAAAGAATTCATTTTTGTGGTTGGTGACTTTAATGATTGGCAGCTGAGCTTCGACTATTTGATGACCCAAACTCCAGATGGGAATAAGCACTGGTTGGAAATCGAAGGTCTTGAGGCAGGAAATTCGTATCGGTTTCATTACCACATCATGCCGGATGACATGCGTGTGGCTGACCCGTACAGCGAAATCGTTTTGGACCCGTGGAATGACCAGTGGATTCCTGAATCCACCTTTCCCGACCTCATGCCGTTCCCCAACATGCTCACAGAAAACACACCCGTTTCTGTGCTCACACCAGGCGCACCGGAATTTAATTGGACAGATGGCGACTTTGAGCGACCTGACAAGGCATCCCTGGTGATTTACGAACTCCTCGTGCGCGATTTCACCGAAGAACGGAATTACCAAACCATCCTCGACACCCTCGATTACCTGGATCGCCTGGGCATCAATGCCATCGAACTCATGCCCATCAATGAATTCAATGGCAACGACAGCTGGGGCTACAACCCCACCTTTTATCAAGCCTTGGACAAAGCTTACGGCACTCCGGAATCATTCAAGGCCTTGGTGGACGCATGTCACGAGCGCGGCATTGCTGTCATTTTGGATGTGGTCTTGAATCACGCCGATTATCCCAATCCGTTTTTGAAGATGTATTGGAACCAGGATGACTTTCAACCAGCGGCTGACAATCCTTGGTTCAATGAAGTTTCCCCGAGTCCGGAAACGTGGTTTTTTGATTGGAATCATGACAGCCCCGCGACGAAATATTTCATGAAACGCACCTTAAAGTATTGGGTAGATGAATACCACATCGACGGATATCGACTGGATTTTTCAAAAGGCATGACCCAAACTCCGGGCAATGTTTGGGGATATGACCAAGCCAGAATTAACCTCCTGAATGAATATGCTCAACACGTCTGGACGGACGAACCGGATGTATACATGATTCTGGAACACTGGGTCGATCTATCCGAAAACCAAAGCCTCGTCAACAGTGGATTCATGGTATGGGCCAATGCAACCCACGATTACAGCGAAGCGGCGATGGGTTATGCGTCCGATTTGAGTTGGGCCAGTTACCAAAACCAAAGCATGTCCAATCCGGGCGTTGTCTCCTACCCAGAAAGCCACGACGAAGAACGGATGATGTATAAATCTTTGGAATACGGCAATGGAGACGGGAGCTACCAAGTTTCTGATTTGAACACCGCACTTCATCGAATTGAAGCCATCCAATGTTTCAATTTGTTGCTGCCAGGCCCCAAAATGCTGTGGCAGTTTGAGGAACTTGGTTACGACTATAGCATCAACACCTGCAGCGATGGTGTGACCATCAACGATGATTGCCGCACCTCAGCCAAGCCCGTTCGCTGGGACTACCGCGATGTGCCGGAACGGTACCGCATTCATCAAGTCATATCTGGCTTGTGCGAATTGAAAATCAATCACCCCGACCCATTCCAGACCACCAATTACAACTGGGACGTTGGCGGCTACGGAAAACGTCTTCACCTCAACGGCTCAACCATGAATGCTGTGGTTGTCGCAAATTTTAGGGTCACTGAATTGAGCATGATCCCGGGATTCCAGCACACCGGAACGTGGTGGGATTATTTTACCGGTGAAGCCATTCAGGTGGACGATGTCAGTGCTTTCATGAGTTTCGCGCCCGGTGAATACCATGTTTATGTCGATCAAGAATTGGATTTCCCTGCTTCTGTTCCGCCTGTTCTGGAAAACGAATCGGCAGACTATGCCATCTACCCCAATCCAGCAAATGACCAGGCGATTTGGGAATTTGACGAATTCTTGACCCAGCCTAGCGTCAGCATTTTTGATGTCACGGGAAAGGAGGTCAGTGCTGCTTGTTCTTGGAACCTGCTGTCCAATGGACAAGGAATTTCATTCAAATTCGACAAAATCCATTCTGGGATGTACGTTGTTCAAATATCTGATAAACAATGGGTTAAAACGACCCAATTGCAAGTTGTTCATTGATGTTGGAAATCCAACTACACTTCGTGTTGATTCTACACCTTCATACCCTTATTTTCGACGACCAAATAATCGATTGATGATTCGACTCACCCTTACCCTTCTCGTAACGACCTTGTGGGCACTTGGGGCATCAGCCCAAACCCTCACCGGTACGGTTACCGATGCCAGTGGGACTCCCTTGCCGGGAGCTTCCGTACTTGCAGACGGAACCAATGGTCAATTTACTGACGCTGACGGTCGATACACACTCAGCTTAACCGCAGGCAACCACAGTGTTCAATTTTCATTCATCGGCTACATTTCTCAGACGAAGAACATCACGATGGGCAATGATGCCATTACCCTGAACATTTCATTATCAGAAGACGCTGTCTTGATTGATGACGTCGTGGTTGTGGGATACGGTGTTCAGCGCAAAAAAGAAGTAACCGGGAGCATCGTACAGGTCGATTCGAAGCAAATCACGGGCATTCAAACCCCGTCGTTTGAAGCTGCTCTCCAAGGACAAGCCGCCGGCGTGCAAGTCAGTCAGTCCTCCGGCATTGCCGGTGCGCCAAGCCTCATCCGTGTTCGAGGTGTGGCTTCTGTTTCAGCTGCAGGCGACCCATTGTATGTAGTGGATGGCATTCCAATCACCCAAGAATATTTTCTGCGCGGCAATTCAGGCGCGTTGAACAACAACCCGCTTGCTGCCATCAACCCAAACGATATTGAATCCGTCGAAATCTTGAAAGACGCGGCCGCCACGGGCATTTACGGTTCGCGCGGTGCAAATGGTGTCATCTTGATTACTACTAAGCGGGGAAAAAAGGGAACTTCTTTCGAATTCAGCACACGTGCCGGAGTAGGCACGGCTGCTACCCGTCCGAACATGATGGACACCGAGACGTACTTGGCCTTGAGACAAGAGGCTTGGGAGAATGATGGAGGAACCGGTTACGTTTGGCTTCCCAACATGACGTCAGCCGCTGATGATCCTGAAACGCGACGAGAGGCTTACCTCCGAGCGATGGAAACCAACACAAATTGGGTCGATGAAACCATCGGCGTGGGAAACAAAAATGCAGTAAACTTTGGCATACGCCACGGAGGGGAACGCTACAACCTGTATGCCGGTGTTTCGAAGGACAACAACCAGAGTTACTTATTGGGCAACAGCTACGACCGAACCAGTGCACGAACGAACTTGGACTGGGCGCCGTCAAACAAGGTGAAATTCCTTCTGAGCTCTTCATTTAGTCGTGGAGAGAATAACCGAATAGATGCCGCTTGGTCCGGCGGATTGGGAGACGCCATGTCCAATGCGCTTCCATACTACCCTGTACGTTATGAGGAAACGGAATACGACGCGAATGGGAATGTCGCCCATGAAGCCGGCGAATATTTCCTCTGGTTCGATGAGTGGGGAGGCACGAAAAACCCTGTCGCGGTGCGAGAATTAAAAAAGTGGAAAACAACGGAGGACCGCTCCATCAGCAATGCGCAGTTGATTTACTCTCCCATAGCCAACCTGAATCTGAAGGTGAGCGGAGGATTTGATTACTTGCACTTGCGCGAGGATGTTTTCAATCCCGGAGCGCTCAGCATCACCACGGAATTGGGCAGTGCGAACCGTTACGCGAATTACGTCTTGAATTGGAATTACAGTGCTACAGCGGATTACCAATTGGAACTCGATGACACGCAATCGCTCAACTTTTTAGTGGGTAGCGAATTCCAACGCACCGATAACTACGGTTATAGCCTGTTTTACGGACAGGTTGAAGGCCCCATTTTTGAAAACGACTCCCTTTCCGAAGAGGCTACCAACGTGAACTATACCGTGAATTTGCCTTCACAGCACAGCTTCCTATCTTACTTTGGCCGGGTCAACTACTCCTTAAAGGATCGTTATTTCTTCCAAGCCACTGCTCGGGTGGACGGCAGTTCGCGATTTGGTCGCGAGAGTCGTTACGGCTTCTTCCCTTCTCTTTCTGCAGGATGGGTCGTTTCCGATGAAGATTGGTTTGCCAGTGAAAAAATCAGCTTTCTGAAAGTCCGATCAAGCATTGGATATACGGGGAATGCTGCGTTGCCAGATTATGCGCGCTTCGGCACGTATTCCGCAGCAAACAACGGCATTACCTATGCCGGCGACTCCATTTTGTTCCCCATCCAACCTGAAAACCCCAGCCTCAGATGGGAGACATCTCGCACAGTGGATGCAAGCGTGGAAATGGGACTTTTAGATGACCGCATCACAACGGAATTGGCCTTTTACCACAAGTACTCCACAGACGTACTCATGAATGTCAGCACACCCGCCAGCACGGGTTTCACAAATTTCTGGGACAACGTCGGTACCATTTTGAACCGTGGAGTTGAATTGACCATCAAATCACGCAACTTAACCGGGGCGTTCCAATGGAACACGGATTTGAATTTGGCACGCAACTACAACGAATTGGTTGATATCGGCAACTACACTCCCGACGCCGTTTCTGGAGGAACAAATGATTCCCGGGTGATTGTAGGAAGCCCCGTGGGTTCATTCTTCTTGGTCGAACACAGCCACGTTGACCCAGAAACCGGACTTCCCGTATACCTCGATTTGGAAGGCAATGAAACGTTTGATTACAACAACGACATTCGGAAATACGTGGGCGATGGCCTCCCTGATTTGATTGGCGGCATCAACAACAGTTTTAGATATGGAAATTGGGATTTGAGCGCGCTTGCTACATTCAGTGTCGGGGCAAAGATTTTCGATTCCTCGGCGAAACGTCAATTGGGTGTGGTAACAGGTTGGAACATGCGCGACGAAAAGCTCGACCGCTGGCGTCAACCTGGAGATGTGGCGACCTATCCCCGTTTGACTTTGGATGAAACCACGTACAGTCTTCCTTCAGGATTCCCTTGGTGGAACACGAGTTTGTTCATTTTCGACGCATCGTACCTGCGATTGAGAAACTTGACGTTGGGCTATAACGTTCCGCTGACGGCAGAGAGCGGCTTGCAGAATTGCCGCATTGCCTTGAACGCAACCAATGTGTTTACAATCACCAATTTTCCAGGATTGGATCCGGAAGTCGTTCGTGACTTCGAAAACGCACAAGACCGAAACATGAGTCCGAACGTGACCTACCTCACGCCGCCTCAAGAACGCGCGTTCACCTTGTCTATTTCAACCAACTTCTAACCGCACACCATGAAACTTTATCAATACTTTTTGATTGCAGGACTCTCCTTCGGTTTCGCTTCGTGCGATCACTTGTTGGAATTTGAGGCGGGCGATGTCATTTTGGCAGAGGATGCGATTCAATCCACGGAAGATTTGCAAAGGCTGCTGGTCAGCAACTACGATGTCGTTGCGAACCTTTACGGAGGTCGGGTTCAAATCGTCAACGAATTGCGCGGACCGAATTTTGGAGCTCCTGATAACAGCCTGGATTTCACCGCCGTTTACAACCGAGAGACCACGTTCTTCACTGGCATCAACGGGGGAATTTACACTGATTTCTACTACGCGATTTACCGTTCCAATGTCGTCATCAAGAACTTCGATATCGTTGAAGATCTCAATGACGAAGATCGCCTACGACTCGAGGCTGAGGCTCGTTTCATTCGCGCAATTTGCCACTGGGGAGCCGTGAAAATGTATGCTCGACCCTATGGCTATACCGCAGACAACAGCCACCCCGGCGTACCGTTGCGTTTGGAGCCCAGTCAGGACCCCCTTCCCCGCGCGGCCGTTGGAGATGTCTACCAACAGATTGTCGCTGACTTGACCTTCGCTGCAGAGAATCTCCCGATTGAAAATGGCGTCTATGCCACTCAAGATGCTGCGAAGGCGTATCTGGCTCAGGTGCACTTTTTGATGGGCAATTACTCCGAAACCGCAGCTTTTGCGACGGAAGTAATCAATTCAGGTCGGTACACCTTGGATGATGATTTGGATCGATTTGAAACCGATGTGGTCAATCCTGAAACGGTATTCGGCATTGTCAGCATGCCCAACGATTTCCGCAGCTCTTGGTTCCGAGATAATCTTCGTTCGGACAACAACCCCACTCCCCAATTGGCATTCTCTGAAGACTTTGCGTTCTTCATGAGTTTATCTGGCGGGGGGGACGGTCGTTCGGCTTGGTTGACGGCTGGAACACGTGCACTCATCAACCGGTTCAATGAAAAGGAATACTTCAATGTTCCCCTCGCACACCTGACCATGCTTCACCTGATGCGCGCTGAGTCCTACGGAGAGTTGGGCACGAATTTAGAAACGGCAATTGCTGACATCAACGCCATTCGGGCTCGGGCCTTTGGAACAGGCAACAACGATCTGGCTGCGGACGCGTCCTCGGAAGACATCATCACAGCAGCTCGAGATGAATACAGAAAAGAAACGGCATGCGAGGGCCATTGGACAGACCAACTTCTTCGACGGGGAGCCATGGGAGAAGCCATCACCATCCGAGGCGCCTCCTGGGATTGCCCCGGCATGTCCCTGCAATTTTCAAATACAGAATCAACCGTTCAGGGATTTGAATTGAACGAAGAAGGCGGTTGCCTGTAAAATCTTATGACCATGAAAACAGATAATCGATATCAAAAATTGATGATCTCCGCTACTTTGGCGTTGATCATCTCTGGATTTCTGGGGTGCAAACCCGAATCATCCGGTGAACTTGGCGAACCCTTTGATAAAGTAAAAGGCATCACAGGGACATGGGAATTGAGCGCGTTCACCCAACAAGATCTGAACAGCCCCGTAAAGGAGACACGCGATCTCAGTGCCTTCTACATCGACGGCATCGCGACTCCACTGCAGCTTTCATTCAACGCAGACCGCACTTACACCGTCACCATTGAGATGGGAAAGAATTACTTCGGAAATGGCGGCACATGGGGGTTTGATGACGATTTATACCCCACTTACCTCGAGCTCTATACCGAAGCGGACACCCTGCAATACAACCTCGGCGGAATGGTGCGGGAGTTCGATCAAAACCTCGACATCGAATACCGTCGTGATTGCGGTGGAACAGCCACCAACATTTACACGTTCGAATTCAACCGAATGAACTGATCATGAAGAATTTAATCCTCTTTACCTCAGCTTTGCTTCTGGCCGGATTGGCAAGCGCACAAAAGGCCTATGTTTTGCCTTCTCCCACCGATGCCAATTCTGAGATCACGTTGTTCATCGACATGAATCAAAGTGAAGACGGCATCCAAAACAATGGCTTATCGGCCATATTGGACGCTTTCCCGGACACGACGGTTTACCTCTGGACATGGGATCCTTCGGGACCTGCTGCGGGTAACGGAGATTGGGACAACAGTGCCGATCATCAGTTGTTGACCAAAGTTGGGCCGAAATTGTACGCCATGACTTTTGTTCCCACCGAATACTACGGCGTTGACGGTCCTCAGCTGTTTTCGCGTGGAATTTCGTGCTTGGCGAAGTTGAAGAACGGCTATCCCGTCGATGGTTTCAATTTCGAAGCAAAATCCGAGGACATGCACGTTGACATCATCCCGCAGTTGTGTGCGGCTCGCATTTGCATATTTCCCGAACTCCGTGAACCGGATGACTTCCTGACGATCACCTACGATAACACGAAAGAAACGCTTTACGAAGGATTGCAAGAAATGGGTGAAGATGATTGCTACATCTATTTGCTCGGAAAGGTTGACGCGTTCACGAGTTACGAATTCGCTGCTCAAGAAAATGTGTTTCAATATCCCGAGTTGAAGCTCAATTCGATCGGCGAAGGCAAATTCCGCACCACCATGATACCCGAGGATTTGTTCGCTGGCGTGCTTGGAGAAGGCGAGTCGCTGACTGAAATTTGGTATTACATCATGCGAGAAGGTTTTACCTACCCTCCCGGCCCACCGCCTTTTGAAATCATTTCTTTGTTGGATTGCGAGTGAGTTAACTTTCAGCACCATGAATACGCATTTCCGCATCT
>JBMSHA010000048.1:0-10111 GCA_049416245.1 Flavobacteriales bacterium
GAACACCTCAACCGGCACGGACGGCAACAGCCTCGACTACCTCGATCTTTCGAACCCGGAAGCCGGCTGGCAATCACTGGTTACCGGATTCAACACCCGTTGTTCTGTGGTGGACCATGTGGATGGGCGATTCTATGTATTAACTGACCAAGATGCGCCGACCTACCGAATGGTGGGCGTAAGCGCGACGAATTCGGACGATTGGGTGGACATCATCCCGGCTTCGACCGATTTGCTTGAAGGCGTGAACAGTACTGGGGGACAGCTGTTTGCCACTTACTTGCGCAATGCCTGCAATGTGGTGGTTCGCCTCGATATCGACGGTTCGAATCCACGCCCGATTCAACTCCCCAATGACGCGGGCAGCGTGGGGGGATTCGGGGGCAAAGTGGACGAGACCGAAACGTTTTACGCGTTCACATCCTTCACATACCCTACGACCATCTACCGCTACGACATGGAGTCTGGTGAAAGCGAAGTTTTCGCCGCTCCCAATGTTGACTTCGATCCGGATAATTTTGAGTCCAAGCAGGTTTGGTATCCATCTAAAGACGGCACAAAAGTCCCCATGTTCATCGTCCACAAAAAGGGCTTGAAAATGGATGGCCAACGCCCCACCTACCTTTACGCATACGGTGGATTCAATGTAAGCTTGACGCCGAGTTTCAGCTCTTCTCTCCTACTGCTCCTAGAAAACGATGGGGTCTATGCGATGCCTAACCTTCGGGGCGGCGGCGAATTTGGTGAAGATTGGCATGAAGCGGGCATGCTGCTGAAAAAGCAAAACGTATTCGACGATTTCATTGCGGCGGGTGAGTACTTGATCGAAGCGGGATACACCAGCTCGGATCGATTGGCCATTGCGGGCGGTTCCAACGGAGGCTTGCTCGTCGGTGCCACCATGACGCAACGTCCGGATTTGGCCGCGGTGGCCTTCCCGGCTGTTGGAGTGATGGACATGATCCGGTACCACAAATTCACCATAGGATGGGGATGGATTCCGGAGTATGGATGCGCCGATAGCTCAAAAGCTGATTTTGAAAACCTGGCCGGTTACAGCCCTTACCACAACCTCAAGCCGCAAACTCATTACCCTTCTACCCTGGTCACAACAGCGGATCACGATGATCGGGTTGTGCCTGCGCACAGCTTCAAGTTTGGCGCCCGGTTGCAGGCGTGCCAAGCTTCGGAACGACCCGCGCTGATTCGAATAGAGAAAAATGCAGGCCATGGAGCAGGAAAGCCCACAGCCAAAATTTTGGATGAACAAGCCGACAAGTGGGCCTTCATGTTCCATGAAATGAACGTTCCGTTTGCCGACCGTGATTGATTCGGTGAACATCGGATTTGAGGACGATGACTTATTGATTGCTTGGAAGCCCCATGGCATGTTGACTTCTGGGAATTCCAACGCCACGCTTCGTCTCTTGATCCAAAAGCTCACCCAAACGGGTGCGGAACCCTGCCATCGCTTGGATTTCGGCACGAGTGGATGGGTGATTTTCGGAAAGCACGCGAAAGCCATCACGGCCATGAACGTCGCTTTCGAGCAACGCAGCGTCAACAAGCGCTATGTCGCGCTCGTGCACGGAATATTTCCAACAAGCATGGACATTCGATTGCCGATTTCCGGTCAATCTGCCCAAAGTCGTGTCGAGTGTATCGAGACCGGACGAATTGCCGGGGCAGGTGACGTTTCCCTCGTGGAGGTACACCTTTTCACCGGGCGCACCCACCAAATCCGGCGGCACCTCCACGGTTTGGGCCATGCCCTTGTTGGTGATGATCGTTATGCGTTCCACGACGGCATCTACCGCGGGAAGGGATTGTTTCTCTCCGCATGGTGCATGGATTTTGCTCACCCCCTTTCCGGAGCTCGCATCGAGGTGGGCCAATTGCCCGGGAAAAAATTCACCAAAATCCCTTTCGTTCACCGTTCGGGATTCGAAAAGCGTATCCACCTATCTTCGCAACCCCGGTGAACCTTCGCCGACCCTGCCATGATTGCCCGATTCATCCGTTCAAGCATCCGCATCCCTGGATTTCTCATCATGAGCCTCGTGTACACAGGGTGTTTAGCGGGGTTGCGCATCATTTTTGGGGTCGATCGAAATCGGAATCATCGCCTGCTCCTGCACTACATCCGAAACGTTTATCGTTTGATGGGAATACGGGTGTTCACGAAGGGAGAATTGCCTGAAGAACCGTCCATCTTGATGGGCAATCACCGAAGTTATGTAGACGCTGTGATGGTGCCGGCCAAACAGCCCGTTGTCTTTGTGGGTCGCTCCGAAAGCAAAACGTGGCCCATCATCGGCTGGGGAGCTACGCTGCTGGAGACCATTTGGGTGAATCGAAAAGATCCGGCAAGCAGGAAGCAAACGCGAGAAAACGTAAAACAACGGCTGAGGGACGGCTTTGGCATCGTGATTTTCCCTGAAGGAACGACGCACATAGGACCGGAGCTATTGGAATACCGCCCCTCTATGTTTTACATCAGTGCCGAAGGTGGATTTCCCATTACTCCCATTGCCATTGAGTATAAGGACCCCAACATTGCTTGGGTCGGTCAATCCAAATTTGTTCCCCACGCTTGGAAGCAGTTCGGTGCGCGCCACATTGATGTCAAGGTATCGTACGGAGCAACGGTTCGAGGAACCGACGGGGCCGACCTGCTCGAAAAAGCCCACGCCTGGACTTCGAAAGAAGTGTTGGTCCTTCGAAAGGAGTGGGATGACATGATTCAAGCGGAGCAGGCATGAAGAAGTCATTGAGATCCCTCTACCGTTTCGGCTCGAGTCGCTGGCAAACCTTGCACTTGGATTACCCGGTGAACCTAACTCCACGCACCCAGCCTTCGACGGATCAGGGCATCGAGCAGTTGCACAGGATCATGCAAGCGGAGCTGCCCGCCATCCAAGACCATGTTCAATACATCGTGGATTGCACCGATGCACTGCAGGCCATTCGAAAGCGAACCGACGAACCGAATGCCCTGCTCCCCGGTTGGAACAATGATTTTTTGCCCGGGCTCGACATGGCTGCGTTATTCGCCATGGTCGCCCATTATAAGCCGCAGCGGTACATGGAAGTCGGATCCGGGAATTCCACGCTGGTCGCCGCTGCAGCGAAAAGCCAATTCAGTCCTGATACGGAGATCATTAGCATTGATCCGTTTCCACGTGCCGACATTGACCAGGTGTCCCAGCAAATCTTGCGTATGCCGTTCGAGCAGGTGGGCGTCGAATGGGCCGAGGCATTGGAGCCGGGTGACATGGTCTTCATCGACAACAGCCATCGGGTGCTGCCCAATTCGGATGCCACAGTCTTCTTTTTAGAATGGATGCCCCGCTTGAAACCCGGAGTGATTGTCCAAATCCACGACATTTACCTGCCTTGGGATTACCCTCAAGACATGTGCGAGCGTGGGTATTCTGAGCAATACGTACTTGCGATGGCGCTCATGAGTAACCCACAGCGCTACCGAACGATTTTTCCTGCCTTCTGGGTGCATCATCAATCCGAATTGCAACAGCGCCTGGCCCCCATTTGGAACCACCCGAACACCCAAGGCGTCGAGCAACACGGAGGCTCGTTTTGGTTTCGCATTGAAGCCTAACACCCCCCCTCTGCGACCTGAATCAGCGGCGAATGACGAGCGGCGAGCCTACCACCTGACCTTCATCCAAGTGCAAGCGAACGGTGTACAATCCCGCCGGAAGCGCGCTCACATCCAACCGCACCGGATCATGATTGATGGGCCAAACGGCTGCTTGCTGCCCTACAGCATTCACCACTTCCACCCAACGAATGGACTTGGCCAAAGGCGCCAGAGCAATATTCAATTCCTGGGAAGTCGGATTGGGGTAGAGTGCATAGCCATTCAATTCCAATTCACCTACTCCGTTCACGAGTAAATCAACCTCGAGCTCCACGACGCCGGAACAGCCTGTGGTATCCGTTTCGGAAACCGACACCAACCCCGTACCGGTGGATTCCCACAAGACTTCAACAGATAGCAACCCCGTGCCCGACGTCGCGCCTTGTATCGTTCCGCCTGCTGCGGTCCAGGTGTAGTCGTTTTGAGCATCCCCATCGTAGGAGTACGTTTCCGTGGTCATGTCTGTGGCGGTGACGGCACCGGAGAGGGTTCCTTGGGCAACGTAAAAGCAAGAACCATCGTCCACGTTCGCTGCCGCTTCAAAATTGCATGCTGCCGAATCGATGCAGCCCGGCACGGGAGGCACCCCCGCACAAAGGCAATCCTCTCCGTAAACATCCAATACCGTATTTTCGTCGCCGTCGTCGCAGCTATCACCGGCGCTATAGCACGACTCATCGTCCACGTTCGCATCAGCGTCAAAATTGCATGCCAATACATCCGTGCAGCCCGTGACCACCGGCACACAAAACGCATGGGAAATGGCATCTCCGAAATCGGGATCCGCCATTTCGAAAATCACCAATCCGGATTCGGTCGTCAAGGCATAATAGCCATCAATCTCACAGCCGGGCCATTGGCTGCCGTACATACCGTCGCCGTATGAATCCGTGATGGTGACGGTGTGGCATCCATACGGCGCACATCCCGACCAAACCTCTTCACTGTCTTCTTGTTGGTAGGTGCCCGCAGTCACTTCGGCCCAGACTTCTCCTGTTGAATCCGTGATCGTCCAACCCACTTCTTCAGGCCAGCAATCGGTGTTCACTGAGAAGACCACGTTTTCACAAGGGTATTCACAACTGCCATCATCAAGCGTGGCAGATTCATCGTAGTTCAATGCTTCCGAATCGGTACATCCCGGAATCAAGACCCCACAGTCCGGAGTTGTAACCGAGATCGTGTCACTCGTCAATGTATCCGCGACAAAGTAAAATTCATAGGTCGTGTTCGGCATCATCCCAGAAAGGATGATTTGGGAGTTGTTGCTCAAACTCCAATCCATCATTTCTGTCATGTTGCACACCCAACTGGAGGATTCGGAATCCTTGTAGCATAATATGTCTGCTTCGCATAGGAAGCTGGAAAAGGCCGCGCTGAGGGTGATTTGGGTAAGCACTGAATCTGCATTCGCATCAAAAACGCATGCCGCTTCTGCGGTGAAGGAATCGACGATGCATTCAACCGGGCCGCATCCTTCGAGGGCCAGATTGACCGAATTGGCCACATTGAGTCGTCCGCCAGTCGCCACTTCCGTCAGCAGGTTGGGCACGAGATCGACTCCGTTAAAGATGTATCCTCTCACCAAATCTGCCGCCCCTTGCGGGTTGGCAATGGACAAATCGGCGAGGTCCGGGCACGGCACACTGTAAACCAAACCAATGGCACCAGCCACGCACGGACTGGCAAATGAAGTCCCGCTCGTATTCCCGTAGCCGCTGCTTCCGCTGGGTAGGTACACTTGATCCCCGGGTGCACCCAGGTCAATGGTGTTGACCCCGTAACCGCTGAACGTTCGCACGTCATTGCTGTTCGTGGCGGTGACCGAAACCATGTAATCCGAACCGCACGCCGTGGGCATATCCCCGACCGCATCCACATTCAATGCGGCATTGGTGGTTGCACCGCAATTCAAGATCCCTGAAGCGCCCAGCTCGTCGTAGTAGGCACACCAAAGCGGGTAATTTGCTGGGTTTGCTTGGTCGATGCCCCATGATGCGTTGGTTGCCACGACGAAAGCCCCTTCCGTTCCACCTGATGCATTGAACAGATCACGCATGGTTTTGGGGTATTCATAGGCCGCAATCACATTCGATTCGGACAACCCATTGGCCATGTCCACCTGCATGATGTCCACATCCCAATTCACGCCGGCGCCGCCGCTTCCGTTGTTTCCGGTGGCTCCGATCATGCCGCTGACCGACGTACCGTGACCACCGCCTGCGATGTTATCCGAATTGTTGCCGGAATTCCAGCCGTTGTAATCATCCACATACCCGTTGTTGTCATCGTCAATGCCATTATCTGGGATTTCAAAAGGGTTCGTCCAGTGGTTATCGATCAGATCCACGTGGTTGTAATTGGAGCCCCCTCCTTCAAGAACGGCCACCACGATGCGTGATCCGTTTCCTGCAAATCCACCAGTGGTGACGTCCCACGCCAGATCCGAATCGATGTCGTGATCCCCGCTCTCCACGTGGTGCCATTGCTGACCAAAATTGGGGTCATTCGGCACGGTTTCGCGATGCGTCACCACATGGTTCAGCTGCGCTGCACGCACATGACGGTGACCGCGCAGGGTGCCCAACGCATTTGACCAATCGCTTCCGTGGACGTACAAGTGATAAACTTGAGCAGAGGGCGAGGGAACGCCCAATACATCAAATTGAATCGCGTTTTCCAAGTCCAAAAGAATTTTGGAGGCTTCAACTCCCGGTTCAAACATCACGAGCACCTCATGCGAAATGAAGGGGGTTTCATCGTCGGCAATTTGCGCGTGGAGTCCTGCGTCATTTAGACCAACAGCGAGTAAGCTCAAAAACAGACAAACGCCCAATCGGATTGCATGGAACATGGGATTCAATTTTTTCAGGTAAGCCAAAATTAAACCCTCAGACCGGAAATCGCCGCTTTGTTGAAACTTCCTTTTCGCTGTAAACGTATGAACTACTCAGATTGAAAGAAATATGTGTTCGATTACTGCAATTTTGAACGGCTCGGCGAACGGCGAGGAGCTGAGATCGATGGCACTGGCCATTTCAAAAAGACAACGTCACCGCGGGCCGGATTGGTCTGGGGTTTACCAAGAACAAAATGCGCTGCTCGCCCATGAGCGATTGGCCATTGTGGATGTGACCAGCGGCGCACAACCGCTGATTGATCCGGGTACCGGGACGGCGCTTGCCGTCAACGGTGAAATCTACAACCACCAACTTCTGAGAAAGTCCACTCCCGACTTCCCATACCAAACAGGCAGCGATTGTGAAGTCATCCTCGCGCTGTACCGTGAGAACGGGACAGATTTGGTTCACCGTTTGGAGGGCATGTTTGCGTTCGTGCTTTATGATGCCGAGGCCGATGCTTGGTTGATCGGGCGCGACCCGATTGGGATCATACCGTTGTACTATGGCCACACCTCAGACGGGCGTTTATTGATTGCTTCAGAGATGAAAGGCATCGAGCCGCTATGCGAGGATGTTTCTGAATTCCCTCCGGGTCATGTTTGGTCATCTGCCGACTCCGCCCCGAAACGCTATTACACCGAGGATTGGATGGATTGGGAAACCGCTCCAAAGCTGGCTTACAAAAAGGAAGAACTGCGCGACGCGCTCGAACAGAGCGTCAAATCGCATTTGATGGGCGATGTGCCTTATGGCCTCCTCATAAGCGGCGGACTTGACTCTTCGGTGATCGCCGCCATCGCACAGAACTTCTCACAGAAGCGCGTTGATGACGAGGACAATAGCGATGCGTGGTGGCCACGTGTGCACAGCTTCAGCATCGGACTGGAAGGCAGCCCGGATGTGGCAGCGGCTCAAAAGGTTGCCGAGCACATTGGTACGATCCATCACCCGCTCGTGTTCACCATCCAAGAAGGATTGGACGCCTTAGAAGATGTCATCAAGCACATCGAAACCTACGACGTGACCACCATTCGCGCATCCACGCCGATGTATCTCATGGCCAGGCAAATCAAAGCCATGGGCATCAAGATGGTGCTCTCCGGCGAAGGGGCTGACGAGCTGTTTGGGGGGTATTTGTATTTCCACATGGCACCGGACGCCAAAGAATTTCATGAGGAATCGGTTCGGAAGGTGTTGGCTTTGAATAAATACGATTGTTCACGGGCGAACAAATCCATGATGGCGTGGGGCATCGAAACCCGCGTTCCCTTCCTGCACAAACCGTTTGTGAATTACGCCATGTCACTCGACCCCCAGTCCAAAATGGGCGGCAACGGTCGGATTGAAAAGCACATCATCCGGGAATCCTTTGAAGGTTTGATTCCGGATGAAATCCTCTGGCGTCAAAAGGAACAATTTTCCGACGGCGTGGGCTACGGTTGGATCGACGGGCTCAAAGATCACGCAGAGCAACACGTGAGTGATGAGGAGATGGAACGAGCCGCGATCCGGTTCCCCATCAATCCTCCCGCTACCAAGGAAGGCTACTACTACCGCTCCATTTTCGAAAAGCACTACCCTTCAGCCGCGGCGGCCAATTCCGTTCCCGGCGGCAAGTCCGTGGCATGCAGCACGGAAAAAGCGTTGGAGTGGAATGAAAGTTTGAAAAATGTGGTCGACCCCTCCGGTCGAGCGGTCACCAACGTCCACACCGACGGCTACACCTCTTCTGACAAATCTTGACGCGCAGCTTTGGCGAGCCGTTTTTGGTATCGGGATTGCACCAAATCCACCAAAATCAGGACGGTCACAGCAAAGTAAAAGGTGGTCTTGTTCAATGCGTGCACTTCCCCACCGAACAAGGTGAGGTGCGCCAAATGACCTCCTTCGGATAGCAGCATCACGCCGACTAAAAGGAGGATGAACAAGCCCAAAACCTCGTAAGCGCGATTCTTCTTCAGGAACGTCGAGACCCGGTTGGCCAGAAGCAACATCACCACGCCGCTGGCCAATATGCTGACCACCATGACCGACATCGAATCGGTCAACGCCACCGCGGTCAGCACGCTATCGAACGAAAACACGGCATTCATCAGGATGATGGCGACGATGGCTGCACCTGCCGATTTTGGTGCCTCATTCGCTGACTCTGGACTCAAATCCCCCGCCAACATGTGCCAGACCTCCTTCACGGCGGTGTAAACGATGAACGCCCCACCCGCCATGGCAATCAGGCTGTGACCGTTGAATGCGCCGGTGATCACACCTTCCCAATTCACCGTGGCGAAGGGCATCTGAAACAACGCAATCAACTCCACCAGAACCAAAAGGAGCACGACCCGCATCACGACCGCTCCGGCGATGCCGATGCGTTGAACGCGTTTGCGGTCAGATGTAGGCACCCGCGATGACTCGATGGCGATGTACAACAGGTTATCGATGCCCAGAACTGCTTCCAAGGCGACGAGAATCAATAGGCTAAAAATCCAATCCAAGGTCAAGTGCGTTAGTGCTCAATGATAAAATCTTCACTGGGAAAACGAAAACGCGGACCATACACACCACCCTCTGCGCGCTTTCCCATGGAAATGGCCATCGTAATCCCCGCCCGTCGGGGCAATCCCAACAGGCGCTTCACCCGTTTCGAATCCAACCCTTCCATCGGACACGAATCGAAGCCCTCGGCGCGGGCGGCCAACATAAAGGTTTGGCAAGCGAGCGCAGTGGTCTTATGGGCCCAAACATCCATGTGTCCCAGGTGAATGGGCTCCCGAGGTGTGGGCTGCCCCCATCCCCGGACCGTGAACCAAATCCATTTGAAGGGCCTGAACATGCCAAAAGGCCCCTGGTTGTAAACCAATTTCGTGATCTTTTCGAAGTACTGAAAGGCCTTTTCCGGCGTCCCAGGAGTAGAACGCAGGTGGGCAATCATGCGGTTGTTGTTCCGTTTCCACAAATCCGGTCGGGCGACGAACACAAACAATTCCTGAGCGGTCGTGGCCGCGGGTTGCCCAAGGCAATATTCCGCGAGCTTGGCTTTTTTCTCAGCCGCTCGCACCCAATGTATTTCCCACGCTTGCAAATTGGAGGAGTTGGGGGCTTTCAAGGCCGCATCCATCGCCCGCCTCACCACCTCTTCAGGAACGGGTTCATGGGCATAAATCCGAACGCTTCTGCGCGATTCAACCACATCATAAAATGCTTGAGCATCCGTAGCGGGAGCTTCTGCAACGACTCGCTCCGAAGCACGTGCCGCCGAGGAATCAAACACCTTCACTTTTACCATGCGACGAAATTACGGGGTGAGCCGCTCGATGACAATCGAATTCGCAACATTTGGCGCGGCATCATCAAAGCGGTACGCGCGTTGAATGCGAAGCGCCGCGGCTTGAAAATCGGCTTCCGTTCGCGCATGAACGGTTGCTAACACATCACCAGACTCGCACCGATGTCCCGGCCGCAACCAACCCATGCATCCGACAGCGGCATCTATGGTTTGTGCGGCATGCGTTCTGCCCGCACCCAACGCCACTACCGCCACACCCAG
>JBMSHA010000049.1:0-10080 GCA_049416245.1 Flavobacteriales bacterium
CACACCTGCGAACTACCGGCCCATGAAACTTTCTTCTTTCGTCCTTTGTTTGGCCTCTGCAATTGGGGCTTTCGGGCAAATCCAGTTGGATAATCAGTTTGGCGATTGGAGCGCTCATCCGCACGTGGAAGCCGGGATTGGCAGCCCTTTTATTACCATGAGCGTGACGAGCAATGGGGATTGGTTATTCTTGCATTTGGTGACGGTGGAAGAGGTCGCGTTGGATGAAGATGTCCTGCCAAATGACTTGCGGATTTTACTCGATTTGGATGACGACCCTGAAACAGGTGTTGATTATGCCAATCAAGGCCTCGGGGTGGACTTGCTCATCAACCTCGCCGACCGTCAAGCCATTCGCTACACCAACGGTTCAGGCATCGAGTCCTTCAATGAGATTGGCATGCGATGCGCGCCCACGTACAGCGGGACCGAATTTGAATTGGCTTTTGATCGCGAGCTCTCCCAGGTCACGGGCCCGCAAGTGCGCGTCCAGTGGTATGACAACGCCAGCAGCACCGGTTTCCCTTCAGGCGGCTTTCAGCACACATTGAATGAAACCGTCGCACCGTGGATTCCGATGGGCTTCGAACGGCCGGAAGGAACGTTGGATCGCGTGGCCTTTTGGAACATGAACGGGCGAATGGATGAGCCTGCTGCACAAGCAGCGATGGAACGGATTCTTCAGGCAGTGAGCCCTGATATCATCGGATTTTCGGAGGTGTCCAACGTGAGCGCCAGCTTTGTCGCCAACCTGCTGAATACTTGGATTCCGATCGAAGGCGGCGGTTCCTGGAATGTGGTGAAAGATGATTGGGATTTGATGGTGGCCGCGAAAGGAGAAATCATCAACTCCTATGCCTACGTCACTCGCCAGTTCCCAGCACTGGTGGAAGGTCACTCGGATTGGGGGGTGCCGCTTCTTTTCACAAGCAGCCACATGAAGTGCTGCGGTGGCGCAAGCAATGAGGCACAGCGCCAAGCAGAAGCCGATGAATTTATGGCGTTTTTGCGCAATGCCATCGATGGCGAAGGGGCGGTCAACATTCCATTGAACACACCCATCGTCTACGGTGGCGACCTCAACATGGTCGGCCTCGACGACCCCATCTACACCCTCATCACCGGCGACATCTTCAATGAATCCGCACATGGACCGGATTTTGCGCCGGATTGGGATGGCTCCTCACTCACCGAGTGGCCCATCTTGCAAACGGATGAACCCTTTGACTTCACGTGGCAAAGCGGCAACATCAACTCCGAATGGATGCCGGGGAAGTTGGATTACCTCATTACCTCCGACGCTTCTGCAGAATTGAAAGGCGGCTTCACGGTGCGCACCGCCAACATGTCGCCTGAACGATTGAATGAGCTGGGTTTATTTGCGGGTGATGCGCTGGCCGCTTCGGATCACTTCATCGTTGTCGGAGATCTGGGGCTTGGAGATTTCATCGGTTACGCTCCGGATTCGGATGAAGACGGCATCAGCGATTTTGAAGACAATTGTGTGAGCGTGGCCAACATCGAACAAACCGACTTCAACGGCGACGGCGTCGGTGATGCGTGCAGCGACCTCGACGGGGACGGCTTGAGCGATGCGTTGGAAATCAATGTTTACAACACAGACCCTTTGCTCAGTGACACCGATGGTGATGGGGTCAGTGATGGATTGGAATTGTGCAACTGTTCCGCCGTAAATCAATGCCCCGGCGACCTCACAAACGATTCGGTCGTTACGGTTGCCGACTTGTTGTTGTTGCTCGGTTTATTTGGAGCGAACTGTTAGTAAGCGCGCTGCAACTTCACGGTTTTGATGCCGTCTGCGGTCGTAACCTTCACGAGGTACACGCCTGAAGCCCAGCTGCTCAAATCCAATTGTACGCGATTGCTCGCGGCCTGCTCGTCAAGCATGGGGCGGCCCTTCACATCGAATGCCTGAAGGCGTTCAATTGGCGCAGAGGATTCAAAAATGACGTGCTCACGTGCCGGGTTTGGCCATACGTTGACTTCACTTGAAAGCTCGTCCACATTCACCACAATGACATCCACCTCAAGGGTGATTTGGTCCGAGCAGTTGCCGTCTTCACTGAACACCGTCAATGAAACATCGTACAATCCAGCATCGCTGTAGGTGTATTCGGGCAATTCCTCATCACTCGTACCGCCATCACCAAACGTCCAGTAATAGCCTCCCGCGCCGGTACTTTGGTTTTCAATATCGAGGGCGCCGTCGAAAATGTTCCACGGTGTCGTGACTGAAAAAGCCGCGTTCACCGCTATCGAAAGGTCGGATTGGTAGCGCGGCGAAATGCGGTAACCTTGGAAATAAGGCGCGTCAAAATCTCGCTGATCACCAATACCGGTTACACCAAACACACCAACGGGCGCATCCATCAAAAACAGATCCGTATTCGCGTCAATGCGCATCGTGTAGACATCGTTTCCTGTGGTAATAGCCACTTCAAAACTCGGCGCGCTGTTCGTCCATTGCGCGGGATCTAAGAGCTCCACACACTTCAGCTTGATGATGTGCGACTCGGTCTCCTCATTAAGCTCCTGAACGAGGGTGGGTTGTTCGGTGAGGAAACCTGACCCTTCATAAATCACGGTGTCAGCAATGATCTGGGTCAGGCCAGCGAATTGGGCGATGGTGCCTCGCACCCGCAAACTGTCACCCGGAACGACTTCCGCGTACCCAAAATCCGACAATGGACTGAACACATTGATTCCGTCCGTTGGGTCAATCAGTGTAAACTGAAGGCCGGATGGATAATCATTCCAGCCGTGCACAATGCCGCGAAGCTCACATGATACCCCCAAACTGTCCGACTCACCCGACACAAAATCAACCGTACGAACCGTGGCGATATCGTACACGGGATAGGTCAAATCCGAAGGTTGGATGTGAATCGTCACGGTATCGATCAACAACACCGCTTCACCTGAAGTGATTTCAATGGCCAATTCCACCGTCTCCTCCCCTTCCGGTTCTTCGTCATCCACTGCTGCAAACGTGAAGCTTTGGTTGTTCAAAAGACCAATGGGAAAGGAAAACTCCGGCAATGGAAACACCCCTGGGAAGTCAATTCCCTGTGCTGCTGTTCCTCCCACGACGTCAACAACGACCGTCACGTTTTGCAACGGATACGCCACTTGCATCACCACTTCCACTCCACCCCCTTCGTAGACATACAAATCCGTAGCGGTGAATCCCAACTCCATATCGGGTGTTCCCGTGCAGGTGGCCGTGTGGTATCCAATGAAATCGAATGTGTCCTGCGGGTATGCATCCCATTGGTATTGACCCACCGACCAATCCGGGCTCCCTTGAGAGACATTCGCCTTACGAACCAATGTGTATTCTGCCATCTCTCCTGCTCCACCATCCACCGTCCACGGCGCGCCAGGATCCGGGCCAAACTCCCCCATCTGATCGATGATGATGCCATCGTGATACAAGACAATCACATCATTGCCGTTGAACCAGGTAACCTGGCTCACCAAATCTCCCGCTTGAAAGAGTTCAGGGGCGGCCAGTGCGTTCATGATGACGAACACCCCATTCGGTTCAATCGTTCCCGACAATTCCTGGGTATTCGTGGGCTCAGACGAGCCGTTGTTCCATGTTTCCATGTGGTAACCTGTCAAATCAATGGCCACAGGAGACGGGTTGTATAACTCAATTGCCTTGTTGTTGCTGTTGCCTTCCACGTATTCGGAAATGAAAATCTCTTCACAAAAGCTTGCGTTCTCACAGTCCAAGATTTGCACCTCCAAAAAGCTCGTGCTCAAGCTATCGCATTCCATTCCCATCACATCGCTCAGTGGAAGTCCCGCAGCAAGTGTTGCTGCATCAAATCCCCCCAAGCCGCTCGAACCCCAAACCTGGTAAGTCCCCACGCCAAGCGATGTAAAATCGTATTGCGGAAAACCAACGGTGTCGATGATGGTTTGTGTTTGGTCTGTAATGATGAAGATGTACTCCGCCTCCACCGCTTCAGAAGTGTAGCCGAATGTGACCAGGGCGTTTTCCATTCCGAGGCAACCCAATGCCGTCGGGGTGCCTGCCGCGTCGGTGACCGCGCCGCCGTCGCACGCAGGTGGGTCGCAGGTTTCACCGATGATTTCAATGCTATTGGTGGTGGTGGCAAAACAACCCGGCCCGGAAATGGCTGACGAGGGTTGACCGGGTGCCAAGGTGCCTGCATCCAAAGGCTCATCATGCGACACGCCGAAAATTGTCATCACACCGTCTCCAAGTCCTGCTACGTTAACAGCTGGGCCATCAAATGTGGCTAAAATCAGCCCTGTTTCGGCGTCTGCGACCACGGCAGTGAAAGCAGCCGTCGGCACATCATTGGTGTGGTTCAACTGAATCAAGACCAACTCCCCTGCATCTGTGCATATTTCGCTGTTTCCCGGATTGGCCAAAGCAATTTGGCCCCCATCACACACCAACACATTGCTGTATCCTGGAGTCGGCGCTTGCAAAATGAATTGTGCTGGGGTTTGTGGGGTTCCTCCATCCGGAACTCGTGACAAGCTCTGGTAATCCGCAAGTCCCTCCGCGCTCTCGTTTAGTTGGGTGCCCCCAGGCGTCAACACATCGAGCAGCGCGCTCAGTGGTGGTTGGTTGTTTCCGTAAACCACCCCGTCGAGCAGATCTTCAGCGGTAACCGGTGTGCCATTAGGGAAGTCTACAGCATCGGCATCATACAAGGCGATGCCTTCTTGACCCACTTGAAGCCAGTTGGTGTTATCAATCACCACATCCGCGTTGGGCAGACCTGGACCGCCCACCAATAAAAAGCCCTCTGCATTCAAACTCAAGCCCGTTAAATCAACGGTCAGGTTCGATTGGGCGTTGGATCCGTTAAAAATCACCAACACATATCCCGATAAATCTTGGCCTGGGGCGCCGAAAAGCTCCACAAACTCTTCTGTATCAATGCCCGGTCCGGAAGGGTCGAATTCATTGATGACAACCTGTGATTGACTGTATTTAAAGGGGATAACGAGCATTGAAGCCGTCAGCAGGGTGGAAATGAATTGGCGCATGTGAATCGGTGCTAGCGTTTTGGGGGAGCCAAAAATACATCGATTCTCAGTGATGGCCGACAATGCAACACGAACGCACATAGAATCGTAACTTCGTGAGGCATGAACACGGAAGGCGGCTTGCTCCAAAAATTAGACGATTTCATTCGCACCTACTACCTCAATCAGGTAGTCAATGGTGTGTTGATGTCAAGCGCAATTTTAGTGGTGGGCTTGCTGGTTTTTGCGCTTTTGGAATATGTCGGGCGTTTTGGAATTGCGGGGCGAACGGTCATGTTTTGGGTGGTGGTGGCCGGCAGCAGTGGCGTTCTCGGCTGGTGGGTCGTGCGGCCATTGTTGAAGTGGGTTCGGATCGGGAAACGATTGAGCTATGAAGATGCGGGCGCCATCATTGGTCAGCATTTTCCCGAGATCAGCGACCGATTGACCAATGTTTTGCAGTTGCAGCAGCAGCTAGGGACTCATGCCGCCGACCGGGACACCTCCCTCCTTCAAGCCTCCATTGAGGAGCGAACGGTTGCATTGAAACCTGTGGGGTTTCGTGGGGCGATTGACTGGGGTCGAAGCCTCTATTTGTTGCGCTATGCCCTTCCAATCTTGGTGGTGGCGATGGTCATCTACAGCTGGCAGCCCGCGTTGGTCAAGGAGCCCGCTTCACGCATCATCGCCCACAGGCAGGATTTCGTTCCTCCACCCCCGTTTGCCTTTCAGATTGAAAACGAAACGCTCGCAGTTCCCGCGATGCAAGCATTCACCGTTCGTGCTTCCACCCCGGGAAATGTCAAGCCAGAAATCGTTACGATCGAATTGGGTGAAAACCGTTTCCGCATGGAATCCTCCGACGATGGGATGTTCCTTCATACCTTTCCTTTGGTGAGAGAAGACGTCACCTTCAGGCTCACCGCGGGAAGCGTTACCTCCCCCCCGTACACCCTCAAAGCATTGCCCGTTCCGAAGGTGATTCAGCTTGAGGTCACCACCGTGCCCCCTGCCTACACCGGCATGCCCAGTGAAACTTTCGAGAACCTCGGCAACCTTCGAGTTCCAGAAGGATCCACAATTCAATGGCGCATCGTCAGCAAGGACACCGAATCCCTGCGGTTGGTGGTCCAAAATGACCCCGTGGATGTCGTTCGCGGGGCAGGCGACACATTCTCCGCCTCAACTACTGCTCAGGCTTCCGGTCCGTACTGGATTGTTCCTTCCAACACGGCTGTTGGAGCGCTCGATTCCATTCGCTACCACCTACACGTCAACCCCGACGCGTATCCGCGTATCGCGGTGGCCGAGCAGGAGGACAGTGTTTCCGTCCGTCTGCGCTACTTCAATGGCGAAGTCAGTGACGATTACGGATTGAGCCGATTGGTCTTCGTGTACCAATTCCTCGAGCGCGGGGAACGGGACCAGGAGCTTCTTGTGGCGACAACAAACCCGAGTTTAACTCAAGCTACACGCATCGATCTCGATGCTCCTCGGGGCAAGTCAGATCGATTCTTCTTCGAGTGGAACTTGGGCGAAATCGACCTGGTCGAAGGTGATGTGCTGGAATATTGGTTCGAAGTGTGGGACAACGACCGTCTTCACGGCGCAAAAATGTCCAAATCCACTCCGCGAACGTTCACACCGCCGACTCAAGACGCGATACGAGCAGAACGCGACGAAACAAACGAGGATTTGACCAATCGCCTCGCCGCTGCCCGACAAAACGCGGCTGAATTGAAGGAAAATATGGAATCCCTGCGCCGCCAACTCGCTGAGGACGAAGAGCTCGATTGGAAAGATGAGCGCGCACTGGAGGAACTCATGAAGCAGCAGGATGAGCTTCGAAAAGAGCTCGATGCGTTACAAAAAATCAACAGCGAAAAAGACCAGCGCGCCAACGAATTCAGCCCCGAGGAGGAGCGTATTTTAGAGAAACAGGAACAACTTCAAGAACTCATGGAACGGGTTATGAGCGATGAGTTGAAGGAGTTGTATGAAGAAATGCAGCGATTAATGGATGAGTTGAACCCGGAATCGCTCGAGCAAATCCAGGAGCAGCTTGAAAACATGCAGGTTGACCAAGAGTCACTGGAAAAAGAGTTGGACAGAGCGTTGGAGCAATTCAAGCAGTTGGAGTACGAGGTGAAAATGGAGGAGGCGATTCAAGACCTGAAAGAGCTCGCGGAAAAACAGGCAGAATTGGCCGAGAAAACCAAAAACGAGCAAGGGAATAACGACAGCCTGCGTGCCGAACAAGATTCATTGAATAAAGCGTTTGAAGAGCTGCAAGAGAAATTGGATGAATTGGATAAATCCAATGAAGAACTCGAAAACCCGAACCCCACTATGGATCGGGAAGAAGAAAAGGAATCCATCCAACAA
The DNA here is from genome assembly GCA_049416245.1 of Flavobacteriales bacterium. Classification (GTDB taxonomy): domain Bacteria; phylum Bacteroidota; class Bacteroidia; order Flavobacteriales_D; family Sanyastnellaceae; genus UA16. The sequence goes on from JBMSHA010000049.1 coordinate 7,420, forward strand.
AAAATGAGCGACAGTTCGGAGCAACTCGAACAACAGAAGAACAAAAAAGCATCCCAAAATCAGCAAGATGCCGCTGACGAAATGCAGCAAATGGCACAACAAATGGAGAGTATGATGCAGCAATCCAGTGAGGAGTCGTTGGAGATGGACATGGATGCGCTCCGGGCTTTACTGGAAAACGTTATCCAATTGTCTTTCGATGAGGAGGGTCTGATGGAGGATTTACGATTTACAAGTGAGAACGATCCCGCCTACGTCATGCACGGCCAAACCCAGCGCAGGCTCAAAGACGACGCACGCATGGTCGAAGATTCGTTGTTTGAACTGAGCCTAAGAATCCCCCAACTCGCTCCTGCTGTCAACCGGGAAATCGGGCTGATCAACCACCACATGGAATTGGCGCTGGGGAGTTTTGGAGACCGTGAAACCGATCTCATCACCACGAATCAGCAATATGTAATGACGAGTTTCAACAACCTCGCCCTCATGCTGGATGACGCCTTGCAACAGATGCAACAAAGCATGGCAGAAAAACAACCGGGAAGCGGTAACTGCGAAAATCCCGGAGGAAATGGCAATCCCAAACCTTCTCCTAGCGCCGGCGACATTAAAAAAATGCAGCAATCTCTTGGAGATCGGCTTGAAAAAATGAAAGAGATGATGGGCGAGGGGGCCAATGCTGGTTCAAGTGGTCGTGAAAAACGGCAACTGAGCAAGGAGCTCGCCCAAACAGCTGCCCAGCAGGCCGCACTTCGTCAAATGGCTGAGAAAAAAGCTCAAGAAATGAATGCAGATGGATCCGGTGACGGAAACCAGATGAGCGACATCGCAAAAGAGATGGAGGAGTTGGAGCGTGATTTGGTCAATAAAGACGTCACGATTGAAACGCTCGAGCGCCAACAACAATTGCTCGTTCGGTTGCTGGAGGCAGAAAATGCAGAGATGACCCGAGGAGAAGATGACAAGCGTAAATCCAAAACGGGAAACCAAAACTTAGCCACAGCGCCTGCTCCGATGTTGGAGTATTTAGAGCAGAAGAACCGAGAGGCGGAGTGGTTACGAACAATTCCCCTTGAATTGGATGTGTATTATCGTGACCGAGTCAACGAATATTTCAATAATTTGGACCTCACAAAGCCCACCCCGGAGCTTGTGCCCCAACGTTAGGAACATGATTGAAACCATGCACAAACTGGAATTTGCATCGCAACCCGAGAACATTGCCATCATTGAGCGACTGATTGATGAAATACGCGATGACAACGCATTCCAAGAAGATTGCTACGGCGATGTATTGATTGCCATGACTGAAGCGGTCAACAACGCCATTGTGCATGGCAATAAATTGGATCCCGCCAAACAAGTCACGGTCGAATACGAATTGCGCGATGCAGATCTCTACTTCAAGATCACCGACAGCGGAGCTGGATTCGATTTTGATAACGTGCCCGACCCCACCTCCCCTGAAAACATCGAAAAACCCAATGGACGCGGGGTTTTCCTTATGCGTCAATTGGCTGATGAGTGCGGTTTTTCTGAAGAAGGTCGCGTCGTTGAATTGACCTTCCAAGGGGTATTCCAAACCGCATAATTTCTTCCTTTGGCATTCCTCTTTCACAATGCCGACCACCCCTTCCGATGTCCACAGCGAAAGAAAATCCGTGCGTGGGTGCGCGGTTTTGCAGAGCATCACGGGAAGCGTATCGGTGAAATTTCCATTGTATTCTGCTCCGATGATTACTTATTAGAGGTCAATAAATCCCACCTCAATCACGATTATTACACGGACATCATCACCTTTGACTACAGTGAAGGTGATGAACTATCCGGTGACCTCATGCTTTCAATAGATCGTGTAAAAGACAACGCGTTAACACATAAACAGTTGTTTTTCAATGAGTTGATTCGAGTCATCATCCACGGTCACCTGCACCTTATCGGGTATAAAGACAAAACAAAAGAGGAGGCATTGATTATGCGCAACCAAGAGGATTTGTGGATTGAACGATTTCACCAGATTGAACCATGATTCACCCAGAATACGACGTTATTGTTGTTGGCGCTGGACATGCCGGCAATGAGGCGGCAGCGGCAGCGGCCAATCTCGGGGCTCGCACACTTTTGATTACCATGAACATGGGGGTCATTGGCCAAATGTCCTGCAACCCCGCCATGGGCGGCATCGCGAAAGGCCAAATCATCCGGGAAATCGATGCTTTAGGGGGCTACTCCGGTATTGTCAGCGACCATTCCGCCATTCAATTTCGCATGCTCAACCGCTCCAAAGGCCCCGCAATGTGGTCGCCTCGAACGCAAAACGATCGCATGCGGTTTGCTGAAAAATGGCGCCTCATGTTGGAACAAACTGAACGCCTTGACTTTTGGCAAGACGCCGTTGTGGAGCTTATTCTGGAACACGGCGAATGTGTTGGCGTTAAAACACAGCTCGGTGCAGCAATTCGAGCTAAATCTGTCGTCGTCACCGCGGGTACGTTCTTGAACGGCCTGATGCACATCGGTGAAAAACAATTTGGTGGTGGACGGGCTGGCGAAAAAGCCATCAAAGGAATTACTGAACAGTTGGTAGCTGAAGGATTTTCCGCCGACCGTATGAAAACAGGCACGCCGCCCCGCGTGGACGGCCGGAGTATCAATTACAGC
>JBMSHA010000050.1:0-10080 GCA_049416245.1 Flavobacteriales bacterium
GGGATTTCTACGGCCGACCATTGCTCGATTACAGCTTGTTGAATACGGAGCGCAACAAAGCGTTTCATCAGCTCGATATCCGAATCGATAAGAAGTGGTTCTTTGCCAATTGGTCGTTGGATGTTTTCGTGGAAGTCCAAAATGCCACCGGAGCAGCCGTACCGCAACCGACCTTCATCGATGTGGTTCGCAATCCGCTGAACGGTCAGCCCATTCCGTCGGTAACGCAACCTGGATTTTACGATGCACGTGAATTGGATCCGAGCACAGGGGCCGTCTTGCCTGCTTTGGGTTTGATTATCGAACTTTGATGCATGCGCATCCACCATTGGGACGAGGGCCAGAGTTGGTCGTGTTTGCCGCACGCCGTTGTCGGCTTCGTGGGCACCTTTGTGCTTCATGCGCAAGGCCTCACAGCTTGGTCCTTTCTTCCATTGGGCATAGGCATTGCTTTTCTTCTGTGCCGAAGCGGCTGCAGTTGGGATGGGCACCGGCGAGAGTTTAGAACCTTTACCGGCTGGAAGTGGGCGAATCGAAATTGGAATTGGGGCAAGCGGCAGGTGCTCCCCACCGGAGCGGAATTGAGGCTGCATCGAACCAAAGAGACCATGATGAACCGCCGCGGTGCACCCAATGCGGTCAAAATTGACTCCTGGGAATTGCAGTGGCGAGAACCCCAAGGATCGTGGATTGCGCTTCATGATTTTACAAACCGCCACTTGGCGCAAGAAGTGTTTGAGGTGTTGTCCTCGAACAAAGGTTAACTTCGCGGCATGCGGGTCGACAAGTTTCTGTGGTGCATCCGGGCGTTTAAGACGCGATCGCAAGCGACGGCCCATTGCCGCGAAGGAAAGGTCTTCATTGCGGAAAAATCCGTGAAACCATCACATGAACTGAAAGGAGCCGAATCCATCCGAGTGCGAAAAGGAGCGGTGTATTTCACCTGGGAAGTTTTGGAATTCCCGCGCTCGCGCATGGCCGCCGCTAAAGTGCCGGAATTTGCCCGTGACATCACACCCGAGTCCGAAAAACGAAAACTTGAAGAAATCCGGGAGGCCCAACGCGACCTCATTCGCCCGGTAGGTCGCCCGACCAAGCGCGACCGCAGGGATTGGGAACGGTACTTTGAGTGAGCGTGTCAAATTTGGTTGCCATGGATTATTCATTCTCAGCCCTCCCCATCACCGCCGTAGAAACGCAGCGCTTGCGTCATGTGATTTTGTGGCCCCACAAATCTGCTCCCGAGGAATGCACGATTGATGTGGATGATGCCAATCATGCCCACCACGTTGGCGCTTTCGATGCAGCCGGCCGCCATGTGGGTGTGTGCTCGTTGTTTGACCAACGCTCTGAGCGTTTTCCCGATGCCATTCCCACACAAGACCCGGTTTACCGGCTTCGGGTCATGGGAACGCTGCCGGAGGTGCGCGGGAAAGGAGCGGGTGCGGCAATTGTTGAATACGCATGCGATTGGGCTCGTGAGCAGGGTGCGCGTTGGCTGTGGTGCGATGCTCGGGAAGTGGCGTTTCCATTTTACCTGCGCATGGGTTTTGAGTTTTGTTCGGAGGGGTATGAAATCGATCCCATTGGCCCTCACCGAATGATGCGGCGGAAACTCTAAATTTGCCGCTCTATTTTTCCAATACTGAGGATCATGCCAAACATTTCAAACAAGGGCAAGCGCATGCCCGACAGCCCCATCCGAAAATTGGCGCCGTTTGCAAATGCGGCCAAATCCCGGGGGACCCACGTGATTCACCTCAACATCGGCCAACCGGATATTGCAACACCTGAAGCCGCCATGGAGGCGGTCCGGACAACCGATCGCAAGGTGTTGGAATACAGCCCCAGTGAGGGGTTTGCCAGTTACCGTGAAGGACTGGCGGCGTACTACCAGGGTGTGGGTGTTCCGGTGAGTTCCGATGAGATTTTGGTCACGACGGGCGGGTCAGAGGCGCTGGTTTTTGCGTTCATGTCTTGCCTGGACCCGGGCGATGAGGTCATTATCCCGGAGCCGTTTTACGCGAACTATAACGGCTTCGCTGAGTTGGCAGGGATTCGGATCGTTCCGGTCACGGCTCGCATCGAAAGCGGCTTTGCCTTGCCCCCGATGGCCGATTTTGAAGCGGCAATTACACCTCGAACGAAGGGTATTTTGATCTGCAACCCGGGGAATCCAACGGGTACGAAATATGCAAATGCATCCCTCGAAGCACTGGCACAGCTCGTGAAGACCAACGACTTGTTCTTGTTCTCTGATGAAGTGTACCGGGAGTTCACCTACGATGGTGAGTTGGCCAAAAGCGTGCTCACTTTAGAAGGACTCGATGACCATGCTGTGGTGGTGGACAGCGTCTCCAAGCGTTACAGCATGTGCGGCGCTCGAATCGGTGCGATGGTGACCAAAAACGCAGAAGTAAGGAAAGCGGCGATGAAATTTGCGATGGCGCGACTCAGCCCGCCAACCTTGGCTCAAATTGCGGCCGAGGCGGCGCTGAAAACGCCAGAGGATTATTTCCAATCTGTTCGGGAGGAATACAAATCTCGGCGCGATGCGCTTGTCAATGGATTGTCTTCCATCGCGGGCGTAACCTGCCCGTCTCCGGGTGGCGCATTTTATGCAGTGGCCTCTTTGCCGATTGATGATGCCGATCGGTTTTGCCAATGGATGCTCGAAGAATTTGAGCATGACGGCTGCACGGTCATGATGGCCCCAAACACCGGGTTTTATGCAACCAAGGGCTTGGGTAAAACGGAAGTGCGTTTGGCTTACGTGCTCGACATCAACGAAATCAACCGCGCCGTGCAGTGTGTAGAGGCGGGATTGAAAGCTTATCCGCAGGCGGGTTAACGAATGCCTTTGACGATGTAGTCGAATACCGGGTGATTCAGCTCGGTGCTGGGGTTAGTGTATGGGATGGGCAGGTAAGTGGGAGCGTTGAGGATCCCGCGGTGCATCATTTCTTGGAGGGTGTCGTAGAATTCGATGCTGCATTTTCCGATGAGCAGCGGCCGCAAATCTTCTCCTTTCCGATACAACTCGAATACTTCCCTCAGGCCTTGTAGGTAGAGGTAGTCTTTTGTCAGTCCTCCACCTCGATACACCCGGGTGGTGAGATTGAACGCGTCATTGGCTTCCATGCCTCGATCCTTTGTCAGGTGCCGATAGGTTTCCACGAAATCCGCGCCACGCACCATGCGATCCACAGCGACCACCCTCAAGGCGAGTTCCCGCAATCGCCGCAATGTGGTGTTCCCGCTGAGGTACTCCACCAGAACCGCTAGCCCTTCCTGCGTGCGCGTGCTCACAGGCGTTCCGATCCTCAGGAGTTGCAAAGGTTGCAATTGGGCATTCATTGTGGTGACCATGTGAACGCCGATTTCGTGATGCACCAGGTAGCGCAATTCCTTGGGGCGAAACGTTGCGCCCTTCTTGATCAAGACTTTGCGTTGGCTGTTGTTGACCATGGCATCCGCTACGATGCGATTGGAGATCTGAACTTTGCCGTCGAACCCGTAGTCCTTCAAGGCTTTTTCGAATACGGTCTTGGCATCTTGTGTGCTGACCCGACGAGCAGGCCGCAATTCGTCTTCCACTTCCGGTAAGTGCAGCAAGTATTCGGCATTCTTCAAGTCCAATGCACTGGGCCGACCGTAGTACCGCAGGCTGTTGAATAGGAATTGATCCGTCCCCAAGGTGGACAACAAATCCACTTTATCGAGGTAAGCAGCGATGGTGTCTTCGTACAACGTGCGCAAAGAGGCATCGGGGATGGCTTCCACTTCGATCCGCAGGAGTTTGCGCTTGAGTTCAAAGGGTTCGAGCCGGAGCGGACGGTAGCTGAATTGAGGATTGTTACTCGCTTGAGACCGAAAGAACAATTGTTTCTCCTGCTCGACGTTGATGGGGTTGACAAAATTGAGTACTTCGAAATTGCGGACCAATTCAAACAATTGGGAATCCACTTCGAGCAGCTTGGATGAAGGAGTGGTGGGCAACAGGTCAGGAGCGTGCGCATAGGACTCCGTGGTGTAAGCGGCTGCAAAAGCTCGTGCATGTTGAAGGATCGCATGCTTGAATGCCATTTGCAGCGCATTGACGATGGTCGGAAACCGTTCTCCTGTTTCTTCATCGCAGTACACTTTCTTGACCTCCGTGGCCAAGACCAACGTGTTCTCAAAATGTTGGCTTAAAAATGCCAAGTTGTATCCACGCCCCATGAATACGTCATTGATCGCACAAGCCGTCGAGATTTCGTGCGGCAACGTTTCGGATTCCAATGCTTTTTGAAATCCCATGACGTCCGCCTTCCATTTGTCTTGTAAGCGTTCCGTGCCAATGTTGTACGTTGGAACTTCACGGTCCCAACGCTTCCAATTGTAACTGTGCACGTCGTAGACAACACATGCGCCAAAACGGCGTTCCAGCTGCTCGACCAACGCATGCATGATGGCGTAAAACTTTTCATGCCGGGCGAGCGATCGCTTTTTCTCAAATTGGCTCAGGGGGCGTTTCCATACTTTCTTCCCCCAAGCTTCCTCGTAAACCGCAGATTCGGGGGCACGATTGAGGTCGTACGAAAACCGGGATTCTGTCCCTATGATGGTGATGGGCATTCCGCTGATGAACACATCCGTATCCGGATCTTCCTCGTACCAGCGTTCGTATTCGTCAAGGGCACACTTCAGTTGGAGTTCATGCCGCATTTCGCTTCCCGCATGAATCGCGGTGCAGACAAAAGGTACGTAGTCCGAAATGCGGATGCGCATCCCCGTATCGGTTGCTTCCGCCTCAAAATCACGTCCCGCGCGGATGCGCTTGATGATTTCGGCGCTGCTGAGTTTGAGGAGGGTGCTCACGCGTTGGTTACCGTATTGCGCAATTCGATTCGGCGGCTTTGCGCCATGGTTCTGTGGCGGACCATGTCTTCCGCCCAATCGATGATGCGACGCTGAAGTTTCACCTTGTTCAAGCGATTGATATTGACGATGCCGCCGGGGCTCAAAACGTTCACCTCGATCAGTTTGCCGCCAATCAAATCCAATCCCACGAAATACAACCCGTCTTTAACCAGTTTGGGCCCAATAAGGCGGCAGGTTCTCATTTCTTCCCGTGTGAGCGTGTGCTTCTTGACAGTGCCACCAGCGTGCACATTGCTGCGAGCTTCGCCATCCGCCGGAACGCGCTTCATGGCGCCGATGGGCTCACCGTGGAGCATCATCACGCGTACGTCGCCCTCTTCGGCCCCCGGAACGAAGTCTTGCAGTATGACGTAATTCGAGGAGCCGTTTTGTCCGGTGATGTAAAAATCAAGCAAGGAATTCACGTTTTGCATGGCACGTGGCTCAATGACAATGACACCGCTTCCGCCGAAGCCATTCAACGGCTTCATGATCATCTTTTCGGCTGTGCTTTCTTTGATGATCTTGAGCAGGTAATCCTTATTCTTGCTCACGAATGTTCGGGGCGTGATGATTTGAGCAACGTCATTCATTGCTGCAGTGTAAAGCTTGTTGTTGGCCTCGCGCAACCCTTGTACGTCGTTTACAATCAGAACTTCATCTTTCACCGAATCCAAAAAATTCAGAACGATGCTATCGAGCGGAGGATTGGCACGCATGAAGATGACGTCGAATCCGGCCAACGGTAGCATTTGTTCTCGAAACTTCGCTTGCTTGTAGAAAGTCACCGGCGAACTGGAATACTTCACCTTGGTCGAGAAAAGTTTGCAAAAGGCCATGGTCAGCGAGTCACGAATGGTCAACCGTGCGCCGGTGGTGATTGCCACGCGGTGTCCACGGATGACGCATTCATGGATCATGCGCAATGTGCTGTCGCTTTCGGGAGTGATTTTCTCCCAAGGGTACATGATGAAGCAAATGTTCATGGTCAGTATTAAGGATTCGGCGCTGGTCCATTTTGGAATTTTGCGCGGGCAAAAATAGCGAGACACGCACGCTTTCAATGGTTTGAGTCGGCTTTTTTCACTTCAGCGCACACCGCAGAGTAAATTCAATCCATTGTGTAACTTTCAGAGCTCACAAACCCCGAAACCTGCTGTTCCATGCGCAACCTGATTTTATTCACTTTTGCCTCGTTTTTGGCTTGTCAACTGTTTGCTCAAGCCCCAGATACAACATGGGTGCAAACATTTACTTGGGAAGCACAAAACAACCCTCAAACGGCGTATGACAGCCCAGGGCGCCGGTGGTTCGAATTTCCTTCGAGCACCAACGATTCGACTTACCAAAAAGTGCTCATGTATTACACGCTCAAGTGCTTTGAAGACGGCACAGCGGGTAATCTTGGTTATGCCTGCGGGGAGTGGGATTACCTGACGTATACCTATTTATTTGATCACACGGGGATGTTGGACAGTAACTTGTTGACCCATCCGCATTGGTTGATTGATGATCTGAATTTTGTGGCCGACACCCTCATCATGGAGCCCGATGCCTTGCCCGTAGACACGGTGCGTTGGACCTATCCGTCGTACGTTTTGACCGACGCCACGCAGTGGGAGGGAGAGGTTGCGTCGGACACCCTGACCTCGGGTGATTTGGAATGGCTGTCTGATGCACGTCGTGGACGCATGCAATGGGTGTGGACAGCCGATGAATTGGCGGCCAATGTCTGGGAAGCCACGGATGTTCATGGGTTTGATTGGCCCGACTTGGCCAATGATGTGCTTCCTGCCGATGCGGCTCAATGGTCGTTTTATTGGGTGGACGCGGATAGTCTGGCCGGCTTCTATGAAGGAACTCCAGCCGCGGAATGTGTTGTGGCCGATCCAACAGTATCAGGGCGTTTTGTTTTGGACGCACCGTTGGCATGGGATGGTGTGAGTCATTTGGTTGTGGAATGTCGATTGGAAGTGGGTGTCGTTTCGGAATGGCAGGCGGAGTGGGTAGGGCAAGCGGTTCCCGGCCAAACCTGGCAAGCGGGCACCGCAGGTCAATACGTTCATTTTGACGGAAATGACCGAATGGAAGTGGCAGTGAGCCAGTTGGATTCCATTGATACGGCTGTCACCGTTGAATTTTGGCAGCGTGGAACCGCCGAGTTTCAGCCAGAAAATAACTCCATTTGCGAAGGCGTGAATGCCAACAACCAACGCGAAATCAACATTCACCTTCCCTGGTCAAACGGAAGGGTTTACTGGGTTGCTGGATTTGATGGCGGTTACGATCGGATTGATCAAGCAGCCAATGCGTCGCACTATGAAGGAAATTGGAACCATTGGGCGTTTGTCAAAGATGCAACAACCGGTGTGATGTCAATCTACTTGAATGGTAATCTGTGGCACAGTGGAAACGATAAAGACAACCTCTTCGGGGACATGGTGAGGTTTCACATCGGTTGCAATGGAAACGGTGGGAATGACTACCGGGGTGATGTGGATGAGTTTCGCATGTGGTCGGCGGCCTTGAGTCCGGAGACCATCGCGGCCTATTTCAATCGTCCGGTGGATGCGGCGCATCCCAACGAGGCCGACCTGGCGTTGGATATTTCCATGGATTACAATGATGCCATCGGAGCCATCGGCCAAGAGGGCGCCTGGTATTCCCATGGAAATGCGGGAGCGAAACAGCATCGCGCAGGTGATGCGTTTTGGAAGCCCGGTGAAATGCCCGAAGCATTTCGTCCGAGTCTGACATGGCTTTCAGGCACGTGGGACGCTGGGCCTTCGATCAGTGTCGATCACACGGAGGCCATTCCAGCAACCAGTGTTTCAGAATGGGCTGTTGCAGGCAATGGTGTGGTATGGGAAAGCTTGACTTACGGTTGGCCAGCAGAAACTCAAATGGTCACGCGCACCATGGGCGGGGACGTTTTGGCCTCCTACCCGATTGCTGGAGAACCGGTTGTTTTTGAAAATGATACCCTTCAATACCATTCGCCTGCATTCGAAGTGGTGGATCGGTATGAATTGGCTCGATACATCACTCCTTATGGGATCGGGCTCACGCTCGGCGATGACGGTTGGACCTGGGTTTTTGATGTGTCGGATTACGTACACTTGCTGCGCGATAGTGTGGAGCTACAAGCAGGGAACTGGCAAGAATTGTTGGACATGAAATTCGCCTTCATTGCCGGCACCCCTCCGCGCGATGTCAAGCGGATGGATGCGTTCTGGAAAGGACAATACAATTTGGCAACCTTTGATGGCAATGTTGTGGACCACACATTTACCCCAGAGCCCGGTGAGGAAATGTTTCGATTGAAGACACGGGCGAGTGGACACGGCTTCGGGTCGGGGAACAACTGTGCCGAATTCTGCTACAACACCCATTCGGTCAAGGTCAATGGAGAGACACAATGGAGTTGGGAAATCATGCGGGAGTGCGCCGACAACGCGTTATATCCTCAGGGCGGAACCTGGATTTACGACCGCGCGGGATGGTGTCCGGGAGCGGTGGTGGACACCAAGGACTTTGAATTGACGCCGCTCGTCGAGGATCAAGAATCCTTCACGGTGGATTACGATATCACCTACGACCCGGACGGCAATTACCGATTCGAAGGACAAATCGTCGCTTACGGCGCTCCCAACATGGAATACGATGTCGAGATTTCTCAAATCATTGCGCCGTCCGATGACAAACTTGAATCGCGTTGGAATCCGATATGCGAATCGCCGCAAGTCCGCATCCGCAACAACGGCTCCGTTCCGCTGACGTCCTGTGTGTTCACGTACAGCGTGACCGGCGGGGGTGAAGTTACCTATGAGTGGGCAGGCGAGCTCGCTTTTCTCGAAGAAGCAGTTGTCGACCTGCCCTATGACGACCCCGCGCTTTGGGAAGGAGACGACGAAGTAGCGGTGACGTTCCAGGTTCATGTCGACATGCCGAATGGGATGGTGGATGAAGAACCGCGCAACAACACGGGGGCCTCGCGTTTTCACAGAGTGCCCACTTGGTCGTACCCGGATTTGGATGATAACCGTGTGATTGTGTGGACAAAAACCAATTCAGTCCCTTGGGAAACCAACGTGGAATTGGTGGACGGCAATGGCAATGTGGTGTGGGAGAGAGGGTACCCGACGGCGAATACCACCTACAAGGACACCTTGTCGTTGAACCAAGGGTGTTATCGCTTCACCATCAATGACCTCGGAGACGATGGTCAGAGTTTCTGGGCGAATTCAGACGGGAGCGGTTATACCCGGTTGAAAAAGGTGGCCGGCGGGAATTTCATCAACTTCGAACCGGATTTTGGGAAGTTCATTTCACAGGCTTTCTTTTTCCAAACCAACCTGGTCTCGGTCGAAGAGGAATTGCCACAAACTCCGCTGACATTGAATGTTTTTCCCAATCCTTCTGCGGGTGAGTTCCAAGTGAAAATAACGGGATTCGCTCAAGGAGAGCGCATCCAATGGCGATGCTTTGATCCGATGGGCCGTGCTGTGAAGTCGGGAACTTGGTCCACTTCCACAGGTCAGCTGCAGGTCTTGAATCTTTCTGACATGCCTACGGGCTCGTATGCTTTGGTTTGTTTCAGTGAGTCCGGGCAAAAAATCACGAGGTGGATTCAAAAACACTAATTTTAGGTTTTGCCCCCCTAAAAAATAGGGGGTGTTGGTAATTTTTTGATATTTTTAAGTGCGAGCCTCTCAAAAATAGGGGGTACATTTGCAGATCATTAAAAAACACCAAATGAGCATTTCCCGTCAACAAGCCTTGCAAGATGTGTTGGAACGCACACCGCGCATCGTAGAGCGTCCTGACAACAAAATCTCCAATTACTACGGAGAGAATGTATTCAACTTGAGCATGATGCGTGAGTACCTCACGGACGAAGCGTGCGATAGCATCATCGACGCCATGGAGAATCACACGCCCATCAGTCGGTCCATTGCAGATCAAGTGGCATCCGCTATGAAAGAGTGGGCGATTTCTCGAGGTGCTACCCACTACACGCACTGGTTTCAGCCATTGACGGGCGCAACGGCCGAAAAGCACGACAGCTTCATCACCCCAACGTCGGACGGCCGTGTCATTGAAAAATTTGACGGCTCGTTGTTGGTCCAACAGGAGCCCGATGCAAGCTCCTTTCCGAGTGGCGGCATTCGGAATACG
>JBMSHA010000051.1:0-10027 GCA_049416245.1 Flavobacteriales bacterium
ATGCAATCGAAATTATCGCCATCCAGTTCGAATTGAATCCGGAATACATCCGGATTGATAACGAGTTTGGAAATGTCCAACTCGGTTACCGAAAAGTGCTTCTGCTCACCGCTTCCGTAAAGCACACCGGGAACCCGGTTATCCTTGCGGAGTTGGCCAGCATCTTTCTTTCCTACGCTCCCACGTAAGGAGCCGCTCAATGATGCAGTTTTCATGATTAATGAATTAAAAGGGTATCGCTGATGGAACGGTTTTCCACCAGACAGGTTAAAGTCTCTGCGAACAAATCGTGGACCGGAAGGACCTTTATTTTGTCCGTGTTTTTCGTTTTGTTCAGCGGAATGCTATCCGTGACAACCATTTCGGTCAGCACCGATTCCGCAATGCGCTCATAAGCGGGACCACTCAAGACGGGGTGCGTGCAGATTGCCCGTACGGTCTTTGCCCCATGTTCAATCATGAGAGCCGCCGCTTTGGTCAGGGTTCCCGCAGTGTCACACATGTCATCAACCAAGACCACGTCCTTTCCTTCCACATCACCGATGACCGTCATGCTCTCAATTTCGTTGGCAACTTTGCGCTGTTTGTAGCAAATGGCCATGTCCACCCCGAGTAATTTGGCATAGGAGTTTGCGCGTTTCGTTCCACCGGTATCCGGCGTGGCAATGCACAAGTTTTTTCGGTCCAGACCTTCCAAATAAGGGACGAACAATGTACTCGCATAAAGGTGGTCCACCGGAATCTCAAAAAACCCTTGAATCTGATCTGCATGCAGATCCATCGTGATCAATCGATCAATGCCGGCCGCGGTGAGCAAATTCGCCACAAGCTTGGCACCAATGGCGACACGGGGCTTGTCCTTGCGATCTTGACGGGCAAAACCGAAGTAAGGAATGACGGCGATGATACGCTTTGCGCTTGCACGCTTTGCAGCATCGATGAGGAGCAAAAGCTCCATCAAGTTATCTGTAGGAGGAAAAGTCGATTGGACGATTGCGACCTCCTTGCCGCGGATGGTTTCCTCAATGCTCACGGTAAATTCACCATCGCTGAATTTGGTCGTCTTGACAGGGACTAATTCAGCACCAAAAGCTTCGGCAACTTTGAGGCCGAAATTTTGAGAGGCGGAGCCAGCGAGGATCTTGAGCATTGGTGCGCAACATTTAGGGCGTGCAAAGGTAGTGTTTCGCACGCTGATTGCCAACCGAATTCACGATTGCGTGCCGAAAATCAACGAATGGTAAACCGGACCGGAATGGTGTACGTTACGCGCACCGGTCTGCCTTGCTGGGTCCCAGGCTCCATTTGTGGGATGCAATCGAGGGCTTGAAGTGCAGCCCGATTGAGTTTGGGGTGGGCCTCCTTCAGGACTTGAGCGTCTCGAATCTTTCCGAATTCATCGACGTTGAATTGCACGAAAACGACGCCTCCGATGCCGGATTCGCGCAGCATGGGCGGGAATTTAGCACATGATTGAATCAAAGAAATCAACGATTGTTCGGTACAGCTTCGTTCGGCGTCACGGTCCAACACGTTGGTGCACTCACGAAAGTGCGGCATGTGTTCCGCAACCAGAACGGTTTCGATTTCCTCATCCCCATCTCCAGAACCGAACTCATCAAAGTTGAATGTGTGCAGTTTACCGAGAAGTGGATCTTTTGCCGGGATGTTAACCGGATTTGGGTCCGGTTTCGGCGGATCTGGGGTGATGATGGGAACGATGTTCAATGGCCGCTGGGGTGGGGCAGGTTTCGAAACGGTGTGCGCAGGCACCAATTCGGGCTCCAGCAATAAGCCACCGTAATCTGCGTGAAACGCGGTAGTTCCGGTTTCCACGACCGTCCATTCGAAGGCGGCCAAAATAAATGCCAATGATGCGAGCAGGCCGAGTTCAAATCGGCGACGGGTGGGGGGAGTCTTTTTCATGGTGCAGCGATTTCATGAGAAAGGGCCAACACCGTGCCAGAAACTGTTAACGCCGGATTATTCGGGGGCGATCATTTTGAACCCCTTTCCATGAACGTTCAAAATTTGAATGCGCTCATCGGGTTTGAGGTGCCGGCGGAGCTTTGCGATGTACACGTCCATCGAACGTCCATTGAAGTAATTGGGGTCACCCCAAATCGACTTCAGCGCGTACGTGCGCTCGAGCAGGCTGTTCCGATGCTTGCACAGCAAAAACAGCAATTCATTTTCTTTGGTGGTGAGGCGTTGCTCTTCACCTTCGCGGCGAAGCATTTGGGTGTTGTAGTCGAAGGAGAAGGTTCCGATTTCGATTTCGCCGACTTGCTCATCTTCTTCAGGCAATGCAGCGGTACGTCGTAATATGGCTTGGATGCGGACGAGCAACTCTTCCATGCTGAAAGGCTTGGTCATGTAATCATCCGCCCCCACTTTAAATCCTTCCAAGGTGTCTTCGTTGGTGGAGCGCGCAGTCAAAAACAAGATGGGGAGGTGCCGGCTCTCGGCGCGAATTTCTTCAGCAACTTGGAAGCCATCTTTTCGCGGCATCATGACATCGAGAATGACAAAATCAAAAGCGCCGCGGTGGAATTCTTTCAGGCCCTCCACACCGTCCTTAGCCCAAGTGGTATCAAAGCCTTTGGCCTTGAGGTAGTCTGAAAGCAGGCGACCCAAGTTGGGATCGTCTTCGCACAGGAGGATGGCGGGGTTGGTCGATTCGCTCATGTCAATTCGTTTTATTCGTTTCAGTTTCTTTTCTCGGCATGACCAACACGAATGTGCTTCCTTTTCCCGGTTCGCTTTCGACACGAATGGATCCGTCGTGACGGTCAACAACCGTCTTTACATAGCTCAAACCAAGCCCGAATCCTTTCACGTCGTGTACATTTCCAGTTGGCACGCGGTAAAGTCTATCAAATACCTTGCCTAAATGTTCCTTTGCAATGCCAATGCCGTTGTCTTGGAAACGCAATTCCACTCCTTCTGTTGTTTGTCGGCTGGAAATTTGCAACAGTAACTCGCCTTCAGCGTACTTGATGGCGTTGTCGATGAGGTTGAATACGACGTTGCTCAAGTGCACTTTGTCTGCAAAAACCAGGGGGTCTTCTGCCTCCAACTCCAACTGGACCTTCCCGCCATGCTTTCGAACCTGGATAGCGACATTTTTGACCACCTCTCGAATAATGTCGTGTGAATTCAAGACTTGCTTGAATAGCTGCATTTTCCCCGAATCGGCCAAACTTGCCTGCAAAACGTTTTCGACCAGCATGCCGAGCCGCTTATTTTCTTCATTGATCAGGCCGATGTAATAGTTGAAGCTCTCGGCATTTTTCTGCATATCCGGGTCTTTTAACGCTTCAGATGCCAAGCCAATGGTGCTGATGGGCGTTTTCAGTTCGTGCGTCAAATTGTTCATGAGGTCGCGGCGGATTCGATCGATGCGTTTATTCCGTGCAGCGCCGATTACGGCCGTAAAAAAGCCCCATGCGATAACGGCGAGCATCAGGCCGGTAAGCGCAAATTGACCCAGCAAATTGTGCAACAGAAATCGATTCTTGTCCGGAAAGAAGAGATGTAAACTCAAGGTATTGATCGAAACCTTGTGTCCGGTCTCTTCCAATTTTTCTCGGAATTCGTCGTGATTCTCGTCCAGTTGCACCGGCTGACCGTACCGGTCGAAGACGCCGATTACAGCAGGTAAGTCAATTCCGTGAGCTTTCAGAATTACCGGCAAAACGCTATCAATCCGCAAGGCTTGAACCCGGCGCAACATCCGCATCTCTTCCTCGTCCAGCGCATTCCCCAGCGACTGCTTATTGCTAACGACATTTCCTTGTGTCCCCTGTCCCGGCAGAGCTTCGAGGTCAATTTGCAACATGCCGGTGTTGTTTTTGGTCAACATTTCGGCGACTTGACTCAACGAGTGTTGGACGTTGTCGTCAAATATTTGCTCACGCATTTTTACGGACGACCGCAACCAAACGATTTGAATGGTACTCATGGTGACAAAAGCGAGCACCATGGCCAATACGAACCATGGAATGGTAGACTTCTTACGTTTCGTCATGACTGTAGGAGCGAATTTACAGGGAATCCGTTCGATGAACCTTGCGCTCGTGAAACTTCAACAACCATTAACAAAACCTTTACAACGAAAGAGGCATTGGACTCTAGGTTTGCCAGCGAGTATTCTCAACCCAACAGAATGAGCAGGTCATTCCTTGGGGCAGGTTTTAGGTTAGACCCGTAACGGTCAGAAAAAGACTTTGTGCAACGGCGTGAAGTCTTTTTTTTTGTGCAAGTCATGTTCGAAACGTGCGCCTTACATTTGATGTTCACTTTGAACCCATGATTCCCGCTGAAACCGTCGACTTGGTGCTCCAAACTGCCGTCATCGAAGATGTGATTGGGGACTACGTGGAGTTGAAAAAATCGGGCAGCAGCTTTCGGGGATTGAGCCCGTTCACCAACGAAAAGACGCCGTCATTTTACGTTTTACCCGAGAAGGGGATTTTCAAGTGTTTTTCCAGTGATAAGGGGGGAAGCGTTGTGACGTTTTTGATGGAGCTTGAAAAATTGAGCTTCCCAGAAGCCGTCAAGCAACTGGCCTCGCGCTATGGAATTGAAATTCGAGAGGAAGAAATTTCCCCCGAACAGCAGCAAGCGCGAACGGAGCGAGAAAGCTTGCTTGCGCTAAATGCGTGGGCGCAGAATTGGTTTACGAATGAGCTCCATGATTCGAAAGAGGGCCAAGCCATCGGCTTGAGCTACTTCGAAAGCCGCGGTTTCCGCATGGAGACCTTGCGAACGTTTAAAATCGGTTACTGCCCGGATTCATGGGATGCCATGAGCACTGCAGCCTCAGATGCGGGATACGAACCGGAGCGTTTGGTTGCGCTGGGTTTGTCAAAGGAGACCGATGGCAAGCTCTGGGACTTTTTCAAAGGCCGGGTCATGTTCCCAATACGGGATGTCACCGGTCGAACCATAGCCTTTGGCGGTCGGACGCTGAGTACCGAAAAGAAAGTCGCGAAGTACTTCAACAGCCCTGAAAGTCCGCTTTACCATAAGGGCGATGTGTTGTTCGGGATGCATTTGGCCAAGCCGAGTATCACCAAAGAAGACCGCGTGCTATTGGTGGAGGGTTACACGGATGTTATGGCCTTGCATCAGGCAGGACTGGAGCATGTGGTGTCTTCCAGTGGAACGGCATTGACGGTCAACCAAATCAAGCTGATTCGCCGCTATACCAAAAATGTAACGGTGTTATTTGATGGGGACGCCGCTGGAATCCGCGCATCCATTCGGGGAATTGATTTGCTGCTTTCGGAGGGGTTGAATGTGCAGGTCGTGTTGTTTCCGGACGGGGACGATCCGGATAGTTACAGCAAAAAAGTTCCGTCTGATGTGTTGAGGAGGCACATCGAAGAGGAGGCCAAAGATTTTGTAGCCTTTAAACTCGATTTGCTAGCTCGCGAGGCGGGATCGGATCCGGTCAAGCGATCGGAAATGATCCACAGCATTTTGGCTTCGGTTTCTATGATACCTGATGCCATTCAGCAAGGCGTGTATTTGAAGTTGGCTTCGGATGAGTTGGGCATGTCGGAGGAAGTGCTGCAGTCAGAAATCAACAAGATCATTCGCGCCAGGCTCCTCGACCAGCAGAAAGCGGAGAAGCGGGAGGAGTTCAGAAGGCAGCGCGAATCGGGCACTTCGCTCGATGCACCTCCATTGGTCATTCCTGCGGATTGGCAGGATGTTGATGCTCCGCCAATTGAGGAAATTACCACGCATGCTTTGGATGCAGCGGTCGCGCACCGGCATGTGATCGAGCGTGATTTGATTCGAAGAATGGTACGATACGGAGCCTTGGATTTCACCCCCACCTCCGATGCGGATGAACATCCGCAGACGATGCCCTTCGCCCATTATGTGCTCGAGTACATGGAGAGTTTGAGTTTCACGATACAGCATGCCGTTTTGCAGAAGGTTTATGCCGTTTATGCCGAGCAGTATGAAGGCGAAGCCGTTCCTGAGACGGATGCATTCTTATCTCACCCCGACCCGGAGGTTCAGGCGTTTGTAGTGGATTGCATGGTCGATAAACACGAAGTGAGCAAGCGGTGGGAAGAAGTTCACCAGATTTACTCCGCAAAGGAGGAAGACCTATTGAATAAGGCGCTATTGGATTCGTTGCATCTTTTGAAACTAAACGACAATCGCAAGGAAATCGCGGAAGTTCAAGAGCAACTGGCTGCCATTTCCGGCGCCGTTGACAATGGTGAGGAAGTGGCAATTGCGGGAATGCGCGAATTGCTCGAAAGGCGGAAGGCTTTAGATGTCCAAAAACAGAAAATCACCACGTACTTTGGCACCGCGATTTTGCCTTGACGGAATCAAAAACGAACCATGAAGGAATTTTTGAACGCCAGCATCGAATTGGGGTCTTTTGACTTGTCGGTGCGCTCGGTTTTGTTGTTTTTCAGTGTAATCGCCATCGCTCAGATCGGGATTTGGTTGGTGCGTTTTGTGCTTCGGAAATTTCTGCGAAATTCTAATTTGGAAGAAGGCACGCGTTTTATGGTGATGCGTCTGGTGCGCACTGTGGTGTACTTTTTTGTTGTCGTGGTTGCACTCGAGACGGCGAACATTGATTTGACCGTTTTTTGGGCGAGTTCAGCTGCGCTTTTGGTGGGTGTTGGAATCGGTTTGCAAAACTTCTTCAATGACGTGGTTTCTGGGTTTGTGCTGCTGTTTGAAGGAGGCGTGCGTGTTGGAGATGAGCTCGAAGTGGATGGCATGATGGTTCGGGTGGAGCGCATTGACTTGCGTTCTACTCGGGTGATCACGCGATTTGGCAACCTCATCGTGATGCCCAATGGATTGATTTCCGGACAATCCGTTCGGAATTTTACCCAAGGGGAAAATGCAACTCTGATCCAAGTGGATGTAGGCGTCGCGTATGGTTCGGATGTGGAAAGGGTCAAGCAAATCCTGCTGGAATCGGCCAATGCGGATGAGGACGTGATTCGAAAAGAGGAGACGGCCGTCCTGTTCAATGATTTTGCCGATTCAGCATTGCAATTCAGCGTTTATTTCTGGATTGAGAAGCCGTTCCAACGGAAACTCATTGCCAGCAATGTCCGATTCAGGATCGATGAAGCCTTCCGTGCACAAGGCATTCGCATTCCATTTCCTCAACGAGATGTGCATCTTTATCAACCTCCTTCGGCGACCGGAGCTGATGCGGGTTGAATGGATCGCAAATGCAGGTTCAATTCCGTTCGGTTTTGCCAGCCGCGCGGTTTCCACGTGTTTTTCACCAAGGTAAACGCCAAATCAATGGGTATGTTCTGCTTGATTTGCGGCGCGAGCTCACCCATGTTCCAACCGATGGCATCGATGGCGGGAGAATCAAAATGGGGATCTTTCACCGTGATTTTCAAATGACGACCTTGATTGCCAATGGTACGCGGAGGCCGGACACTGACCACATTGCGCAAGATGAAAACCGGAGTTGGGTTGCCGGGACCAAACGGTTCGAGTTGGTCTAATTCCTTCAGAGCTTCCAAGGACAACTCAGAAATGTGCACTTCACGATCACAACGGATGATGGGTTTCGGTGCGACGCCACCCAATTGACCTTTGATGGCCTGATTCAGGCGATCTTTAAATGAATCGAGGTGGCGGGCATCCAAACTCAGACCAGCGGCCATCGTGTGGCCACCGAATTGGAGCAATAAATCTTCGCAAGTTTCGAGTGCCTTGTGAATGTCCACACCATCAACGGACCGAGCACTTCCGATGAGGATACCCCCTTCTTCGGAGAGAACGATGGAAGGCCGGTAGCGGTATTCAATCATTCGACTAGCAACGATTCCAACCACGCCGCGATGCCAATCTGTGCCGTGTACGATGTTGCAAAAATCTTCCGCGGGGGATTGTTCGAGTTGAATTAAAGCTTGTGCAGTAGTCGCCTCGTCAACTTCGCGGCGACGGTGATTCATTTCTTCAATTTCGCGCGCCATTTCATTCGCACGGGCATCGCTCTTCTCCATCAATAAGTCCACGACACGTTGAGCGTGATCCATTCGGCCGGCCGCATTGATACGAGGCCCCAACGTGAAACTGATGTCACGGATGGTTTGCGGTGCTTGGTGAATGTCCGCGGCACGCATCAAAGCCAATATCCCTGGTCGCTGGCGTTTGCGCAATTGGCGTAAGCCCTGAGATGCCATGATCCGATTTTCGCCTTGCAAGTCAACCAAATCGGCCCCGATGCTGATGGCGACCAAATCCAGCTCTTCATAAATGCCGCTTTCGGGCAAATCCATTCGGTAAGCCAACGACTGTAAGAGCTTGAATGCTACTCCGCAACCGGAGAGTTCCTTGAACGGGTAAGGACAGTCGGAACGTTTTGGGTTGAGCACAGCAAAGGCGCGCGGCAAGTTGTCCTCGGGCAAGTGATGATCGCAAATGATGACGTCAATGCCCCGTTCCGCCGCATCATGAAGGGGCTCAAAATCCTTGGTTCCGCAATCCAACGTAATCATCAGGGAAAACCGGTTTTCTGAAGCAAATTTCACCCCTTCCATACTGACGCCGTATCCCTCTTCGTACCGATGTGGTATGTACGTTTCGACTTGTCCGCCGACGCCTTCAAGGTAGCTGGCTACCATGGCGACAGCGGTGGTGCCGTCGACGTCATAGTCTCCGTAGATCAAGATTCGTTCTTCATCTTCGATGGCCTGGTGAAGTCTCACAACAGCCTCTTTCATGTCCTTCATGAGCAGCGAGTGGTGCATCGCGGATAACGCCGGATTTAAAAATCCTAAAACGTCCTCTTGCTCTTCATATCCACGCTGAATCAGCAAAGAAGCAACCAATTGCGTAAGCCCCGCGTTTTGCATGAGACGCGAAACGGCATTGCTGTTGGGTTGTTCTTTGACAATCCAAGAACTGTTGGTGAGTTGTTGTGGTGAGGTCATATTTGGTCAAAGCCACAAGGAAATGTATCCAACTGTGGCAATCAATCGTGTTCAACTTATCTTGCACTGCCTAATTTAGGACAATTGTTTTGCCGATGTTGCGATATAATTCACTCTCGATGAAGATTCAGTCTATTTTTTCTCTTGCATCCGCGTTGGTGCTCGTGCTCGCAATGGGCACAGGTTGTTTGAACGACGACAATAAAATTCCAGAGAATTGTTACGATGGAATCCTCAATAATGGGGAGGAGCTGATTGATTGTGGTGGCCCCATTTGTCCTCCCTGTGATCCCTGTGAAAACGGGCAATACGATGCCTTGCTCGGCGAGACTTGGGTAGACTGTGGAGGGGAGTGTGACCCTTGCGACCCCAGCTTCAATGGAGTTCAGGATCCCGGAGAAACCGGTATTGATTGCGGAGGAACTACGGGTGTTGCTTGCGGCGAATTGTGCGGCGATGGCCTGCTGAACGGCCTCGAGCAAGGCGTGGATTGTGGCGGACCGGATTGTGAGCCTTGCCCTACTTGCTGCGACGGTGAAATGAATGGAGATGAAATTGGTGTCGATTGCGGCGGCAATTATGATTTGAACATTTACCTCCCCTGTGATAATCCAAACATCACGTGCGGTCCTTGTCCTGACGGGGTCAATTGTGCCAACGGAATCATGGATGGGGACGAATTGTACATTGACTGTGGCGGCGCGAACTGCCCAGAATGTGAGGCGATTCTAACCTGGAAGGCCAATGGAACGACGTTGGTTGCCGAGGTGGATGTGACGGCTCAGATGAGTGGTACAGACATTGAAGTCGTGGGTTTGACTGCTACAGGGGCAGGATTGGCCTTGGTGTTGCAGCAACCGATTACGGGATGGATTGCAGGGGCACAAGTGCAATGCTCGGTCGCTACCGGTTCTTCATGCTCGTATGCCGACCCAGCCGCAAACGCTTACACTACGAATTTTGGCGGTGGAGTGACCGTTCAAATCGATTACGTAGATGCCCAACCGGGTGGATTCATTGTCGGCACTTTCATGGGAACCGTTGTCGGCATGACCGGGGAGAGCATGAACCTGGCT
>JBMSHA010000052.1:0-10010 GCA_049416245.1 Flavobacteriales bacterium
TCGCACGCACTGGATTTCCAGTCGTTGGTTACGTAGTAGAGATAGCGTACCTGGGGCAGAAGGAGAGTCTCTCCCTTGGAGACGGAAACGGTCTTTCTCAGGACAACCATGCGATATGGCCGTTTGCATTTGGTCGAATCATATGCCAACGGCACCCTCCAATCATCCGAAAAACAATGACCTCGGGTCGAAAGCTGGGTGTGTTTATTGGGATGTGCGCATGGGCCTTGGGGCCGCTTGTGTCGAATGATTTACTTGCTCAAACCGCTCCAGATCGTTACTGGGTTCAGTTTGAAGGTAAACTGACAGAAGAGTTGCCCGAGGGCTTTACCACCCCCTACCAACTGGATCACCCAGAAGAATTCCTGAGCGCAAAATCACTTGAACGCCGGGAACGCCAAGGCATTGACGTGACACGTCATGACGTGCCTACGCCTCCCTCATACATCGCTGCATTGCGAGACATTTCTTCTGTGAAGGTGATTCTACAAAGCAAATGGTTCAACGCCGCAACGGTTGCACTCGTTGACTCGACCTTCGAAATCGAGGATTTGCTCGACCTGCCCATGGTCACCGAAATCAAGCGCGTCGCGCAAATTGAGAATCCAAGGCCCATCGATTGGGAAGAAGCTATAGCGACTCGCAACGAAAGCACCGCTGACACACTTCACTACGGCAAAGGATGGAATGCGCTCACCCAACTGAATGCGCAATGGTTACATGGATTGGGATTTGACGGGGATGGGATGACCATTGCGGTGCTGGATGCAGGGTACGAACATGTCGAATCATTGCCGATTTTTGAAAAGGCTTGGCAAGAAGAACGGATTTTGGAAGGCATCGATGCCATGAAATCACAAGGCGGGTTGTTCGCGCACCACCGACACGGCACGTCTGTGCTGGGCACCATGGCAGGTCACCTCAACGATTCATTGATCGGCACGGCACCGGGAGCGACTTACGTGCTTTACCGAACCGAAGACGCCTACAGCGAATACCTCATCGAAGAGGACTATTGGATTTCTGCTGCAGAACACGCCGATAGCTCTGGGGTGGATCTGATGAATACCTCATTGGGGTACAGCCTGTTTGACGATTCCACCATGAACCACACGGCCGACGACTTGAATGGGATTACGGCGCGTATCAGCCAAGCTGCAGCATGGGCAGCCGATAAGGGAATTTTATGCGTGACCAGCGCCGGCAATAGCGGATCATCGCCTTGGCATTTCATCACGGCACCGGCGGATGCCGACGGCATCTTGACCGTCGGGGCGGTGAATGCCGCTGGAGAGCATGCAGCATTCAGCGGATGGGGGCCCACTGCCGACGGTCGCATCAAACCCGACGTCATGGCGCTCGGTGTTCAGGCAGCCTACCCACACGCCGATTCGACCATACGCCGCGGTAACGGAACCAGCTTCTCCTCTCCCATTCTGTGTGGCGCTGCAGCATGCCTTTGGCAAGCATTTCCTGAAAAATCTGCTGCAGAAATTCGCCGCGCTATCCTCGAGTCAGCGCATCTCTTTCACCAACCCAATGACAGCATGGGATATGGCATCCCCAACTTCCAGCGCGCATTCGAATTGCTTGACACCGGTGGCGCTGCAGATTGGGCTGTGTCGAAAGAATCTTTGCTGATCTTTCCCAATCCCAGTGAGGCGGGAATCATCCGATGGCAATACCAAAGTGACAACCATAACGCACACGCACCGAACGGATGGAAGCTTTTCGACATGAGAGGACGAGCCGTGTTGGAAGGAAACCTGCATCAATGGACCACCTTCGACGGAATCTACCAAGGATGGATAGACGTCAGCGCACCACTACGTTCAGGCCAGTACCTATTTCAATTGGCCCATGATGAGCAGCCTCTGGCGACCACGTCCTGGGTATATGCACCTCGGTGACTAATACCCGTATTTGTCTTTCCATTTTTCACGCAGGTCCTTTCTGAACGCCTCCTCCCTCGGATTTTTACCTGGGGTGTAAAACGGAATCCCTTCCAACCCTTGGGGCATCAATTCTTGGCCTGAAAAATGAGCCGGCTCCGAGTGATCGTATTGATATCCCTTACCGTATCCCAATTCATCCATCAAGGCAGTCGGGGCATTGCGCAAGGCCAGCGGAACGGGCAAATCACCGTGCTCCTTCACCGCTTGCATGGCGCGATTGATGGCCTCGTAAGATGCATTGCTTTTCGCACAACTTGCCAAATAGACCACGCATTGTGCCAACGGAATTCGTCCTTCTGGCATCCCAATCCGTTCGACCGCTGCAAAGGTTTCGTTGGCGATGACCAAAGCCGTTGGGTTGGCCAAACCGATGTCTTCCGTGGCCGAGATAATCAATCGACGGGCAATGAATTTAGGGTCTTCACCACCGGCAATCATACGCGCCAAATAATAGACCGCCGCGTTGGGATCGCTACCGCGGATGCTCTTGATGAGTGCCGAAGCGATGTCGTAATGGCTCTCGCCGTTTTTATCATAACGTGAGGGCGCCGATTGCAAAGCTTGGCGTACCGCTTTATCGTCAATTACGACGGGCTGCTCTGGATTGGCCATTTCCACAAGCAACTCCACAGCATTCAATAATCTGCGCGCATCGCCACTGCTTGATCGCAACAATGCACCCCACTCTCGAACACTTATTTCCCGCTCTTTCAACACCGAATCTAACGCGATTGCGTTGTTCACTATTCGCTTTAACTGATCTTCAGTAAAGCTCTGTAAAACATACACTTGAGACCTGCTCAATAAAGCCGGTATCACCTCAAAAGACGGATTCTCTGTCGTGGCTCCAATCAACGTGATCAATCCCTGCTCCACCGCGCCCAACAGGCTGTCTTGTTGTGATTTCGAAAAACGATGGATCTCATCGATGAAAAGTATGGCCCGACCTGAAAACATGCCCGACCGTTTGACCGAAGCAATGATCTCACGGACTTCTTTCACTCCGCTCTGGATGGCAGAAAGTTCGTGGAAAGGTCGCTCGGTTTGGGCGGCGAGAATTTTGGCCAAAGTCGTCTTACCTACTCCGGGAGGCCCCCAAAGAATCATGGATGGCAGATGCCCTCCTTCGAGCGATTTCCGCAATACGGATTCTTCTCCGACCAAATGCCCCTGGCCCAAGTAATCATCAAGCGTTCGAGGCCGCATGCGCTCGGCCAACGGAATCTCATGCATGTTGCTCGATTTCGCGTTTGTCCAATGTGCGGGAATTCAGGGGCATGGAATCAGGACGACTGTGTTTCCATCGCTTGTGAGACCAAAGCCATTCTGCTGGGTGTTTCCGGATATCCGCCTCCAGCAGTTCGATGCATTTTTGCAGAATCGAACCCTCAGGCCACTTGTGTGGCGCATCCACAACCAATTCATATTCGGTATGGTACCACCCCCGGCGGTCTTTATAAATGTGCCCATAAATGACCGGCATATCAAATTGCCGTGACCATTTTTCCAACCCAAAATACCACGCTGTCTCTTGCTCAAGAAAAGTTGTCCAATAAGACTTCAAGGGATCGGCGGGGCTTTGGTCAAACCCCATGACCACAGCCTTCGGACGGGCCCCTTGGGCATGTTCATCCATCCAAGCTTGGGCTTCGACTGTACGCACCATTTCCAACCCAAAGCGCTCCCGAGACGCCCGCACGGCCTCGTCCATTTTGGCATCCGACAAGCGCTTGTAAACCGCCATCACGTCGTGCGGCAGGTTTTGATTGGCACTCATGGCATACAACTCCCAATTATTCAAATGACCTCCGGCAATCAGTACACTTCTGCCGGATCGGAAATATCCATCGAATACTTCGGTGTGGACATGTCGCATTCGGCGGGTGGCTTCGGTATTTGTCAAGCTAAAGTGTTTGACAGACTCCATGGTAATGTCGGCGAAGTGCCGGTAAAATGCTCCGCGCAATGCGGTAATTTCTTCGTCGCTCGCTGAAGGAAAACTCCGCTCGAGATTCCCTTGGATCACGGGAAGTCGGTACTTCAGAATGCGCTCGGCTATCCAGGCCAAAACACGGGCCATGCCGTGAAGTACCGCATATGGGAATCGAGATAGAAGTTGAAGGAACAAAAGCATCATGGAAAGACGAAGTTAGTCATTGCCCCAGTGTCACGCCGCTCAATCCGTCGTAAGCCAATTCCACCCCTTCTGGCAGCTCCTTTTGCACAGCGTTGTGCAAGCCGAGTTGATGGCTGATGTGGGTCAAATACGTTTTGCGAGCGCCGATGCGCTCGGCCCATTCCAGCGCCTCGTCCAAGGTAAAATGTGAAAGATGAGGCTCTCTTCTGAGCGCATTCAACACCAGCACGTCAACCCCGTGCAAGCGTTCCAATGCAAGGGGCGTGAATTGATTGGCATCGGTCACGTAGGCAAAATTACCCACGCGAAACCCCAAAACCGGCAGCTGGTGATGCATCACGGGCAAAGGCAACCAAGCATCCCCATTGATTTCAAACGGCTCCTTCTCAATGGTATGCAAAGTCACCCGTGGGACGCCGGGATAGGATGCCTCAAACACATAATGAAATTCGCGTTGCAAGGCCTTCTGAACTTGAATCGTCGCGTAAATCGGCATGTCCTGGCGGCTGCGAAAATTAAAGGGTCGGATATCATCCAAACCGGCCACGTGATCTTTGTGTTCATGCGTGAAAACCACGGCATCCAATGATGTCACCCCAGCACGGAGGCATTGTTGACGAAAATCCGGACCGGTGTCCACAACGACAGATGCATGCGGTGTGCGAATCCAT
Source organism: Flavobacteriales bacterium (assembly GCA_049416245.1). Lineage (GTDB taxonomy): Bacteria > Bacteroidota > Bacteroidia > Flavobacteriales_D > Sanyastnellaceae > UA16. The sequence continues at coordinate 4,764 of JBMSHA010000052.1, forward strand.
ACTGAGGTACGTAAACGGTTGTCTTTTGCGTTGGTACTGTTGCACACGCTACAATCACACCCAATGATGGGCACACCTTGTGACGTTCCCGTTCCGAGAAATGTGAATTCCACCTGCATACCACAAAGGTACGCGGACTTCGCATCGTACATTTGTTGAAATCGACATCGAAAAACGCCACGTTTTGGACTCGAACCGCGTCATTCTCTCAGCCAAGCAAAAAGCGCTTCGCATCAATCTGAATCAAGACCTGTATGGAACGTTTGCCGAAATCGGCGCCGGGCAGGAAGTCGTTCGTCATTTTTTCAGAGCTGGAGGTGCCTCAGGCACCATTGCGAAAGCCATCTCCGCTTACGATAAAGATTTCTCTGACGCGATATACGGTGAAGAGGAAAACAGCCGATACGTCTGCGAAAGCAGAGTCAAAAAAATGTTGGTCCATGAGTATCAACTCATGGAGGATCGATTGAATCGCAATGAGCACGGGTCGAAGCACTTCTTTGCTTTTGCGAATACCGTTGCCACCATCAACTACCACAAGACCATCCAAGGACACGGATGGTTCGGATTGAAATTCCAAACCGCTCCAGATCGCGCTCCGAATGAAGTCATTCTTCATGCGCGTTTGCATGAGTCCGATGCCCTTTTACAGCATCAAACAGTAGGAATGCTAGGGGTCAACCTGATCTACGGGTGTGTCTTCTTTTTCAAAAAACCGAAAGAACTCCTTCAATCGCTTTACGATAATCTCGATCGCGATCAAGTTGAGATCGACATGATCGAAATGAATGGCCCCGATTTCGAGGAAGTAGACAACCGTTTGCTTTCCTTGCAATTGGTGAAAAACGGCATGACTGACGCCGTAATTTTCTCTCCTGACGTGCGTAACTTACAAGCTGCAGATGTTCTTTACAAGAAGAACATTTTGGCTATACGAGGCTCCTTCCGACCGGTCACGAAGGTGAACATCGATATGATTGCCAAAGGATTGAAGCAATTCAAGAAGGAATCCCGCGTCGAGGAAAAGGACATCCAAGTCTTGTTTGAGATGACCCTCAATAATTTATCCGCGGAGGGAGACATCGATGAACAAGATTTTTTAGATCGAGCAGATATATTGTGCTCGATTGGACAAACGGTACTGATTTCGAATTATCAGAAGTACTATAAACTTGTAGAATTTTTCTCGCGCCATAGCAGCAAACGCATGGGCATCATTCTGGGTGCCAGCACCCTCAGCATGGTGTTTGATGAAAAATATTACCGGGACTTGAACGGAGGTGTTTTAGAGGCGTTTGGCATTCTATTCAGCCGTGACCTCAAAATCTATTTGTACCCCTGGTTGGACGAAGCTTCTGGGGAACTGTGGACTGCAGAAACGATGCCTGTGCATCCGCGCATGCAACCGTTATTGGATTATTTGAAATTCAACAAGCGCATCGTCGACATTCCATGCGACCGAAGTGTTTTGGGTATTTTCAGCCGAGAAGCGCTCGAATTGATCAAGTCCGGAGATGATGGCTGGGAAGAAATGGTTCCCGATTTTGTCGATCGAATCATCAAAGAAAATTGCCTCTTCGGATTTTGTGGAGTTGTTAAACCCGGTGAGACAGCCAGTGCGGAGGATGCGGCGAAAGCAGCCGCACGTGCCATTTCACCCGAGGAGCATTAACTGGAATTCCAAAAAGAACATTGGCACACAAAAAAGCCCGTCATGTGACGGGCTTTTTATTTGTGTACGCTGGTATTATGCCTTCGCCTCTTCGAGTTCGGGGTTGGGTCGACGCGTAATCACCTTCTTCTCAGTGAAAGCTCGAGTACCCGTTCCCGCAGGAATCAAGTGACCTACGATGACATTTTCCTTCAATCCGTTCAAGAAATCTTGTTTTCCACTTACCGCGGCCTCATTCAAGACTTTCGTGGTCTCTTGGAAAGAGGCGGCAGAAATGAAGGATTTCGTTTGCAACGAAGCTCGGGTAATCCCTTGCAACAACGGACGCGCCGTCGCTGGAATGGCATCGCGGCCTTCAGCCACCGCCAAATCTCGGCGTCGCAAGGAACTGTTCACGTCACGCAACTGACGGGCGGTAATCATTTGTCCCAAGCGCAGTTCTTCACTGTCGCCGACGCTTGTAATGACGACCATGCCAAAGATGCGATCATTCTCCGTCATGAAGTCCGCCTTTTCAGCGAATTGCTTCTCCAAGAAACGGGTGTCTCCAGCGTCTTCAATGACGACCTTTTTCATCATTTGACGAACGATGACTTCGAAGTGCTTATCGTTGATCTTTACGCCCTGGAGTCGGTAGACGTCCTGAATTTCATTCACAATGTACTCTTGCACAGCTGTTGGCCCCATGATGTCCAAAATGTCAACTGGCGTGATTGCGCCATCCGAAAGCGGCATACCTGCTCGGACAAAGTCATTGTCCTGAACCAAAATGTGCTTCGAAAGTGGCACGAGGTACTTGTAGACGTCGCCTCGGCGAGATTCGACGATGATTTCACGATTACCCCGCTTGATTTTACCGTAGGTAACAATTCCATCAACCTCAGAGACAACCGCCGGGTTAGAAGGGTTACGTGCTTCGAACAATTCCGTAACACGTGGCAGACCCCCTGTAATGTCACCAGACTTACCGGCTACACGTGGGATTTTGGTTAAAATCTGACCAATCTTCGCCTCGTCGCCCTCCTTCACAGACAGGTGAGCGCCCACAGGAAGTGAGTACGTCTTCAAGACATCCCCTTTCTTGTTCACAATCAAGATGGCAGGGTTCTTTTTCTTGTCCTTCGTTTCGGTGATGACGATCTCACGGAATCCGGTTTGTTCGTCAAGTTCCTCGCGGTAGGTTACACCTTCTTCGATCATTTCGAACTTGATCACCCCTTTTTCCTCGTTGACAATCACGTTGTTGTAAGGATCCCATGTGCAAATGGTTTCTCCTTTCTTGATCTTATCGCCAGGGAATTTTTGCAGGGTTGAGCCGTAAGGCAGAATGGTGGTGCTCAATGCAACCCCAGTCTTGGCATCGACCACTTTGAATTCAGAAGAACGTGAAACGACAATCGTCTCCTTCTCTCCTTCTGCATTCACCCGTGATACCTCGCGCAAGTCATCGATTTCCACTACCCCATCAAACTTGACCTTGACTTCGTTTTCATCCGAGATCTTCGAGGCGGTACCCCCAACGTGGAAGGTACGCAGAGTCAACTGAGTTCCAGGCTCACCAATGGACTGTGCAGCGATCACTCCTACAGCCTCTCCGACCTGAACGGTCCGGGCTGTGGCGAGGTTCTTTCCATAGCACTTGACACAGACACCTGACATCGATTCGCAAGTAAGCACGGAACGCACCTCGACTTCGTCGATGCCCGCTTCTTCGATGGCAACCGAAGTTTTGTGATCGATTTCCTGACCGCCCTCGACCAAGATGTCACCACTGGCAGGATCAACGACATCGTTTAGCGCCGTACGTCCTACGATACGTTCTGAAATGCCTTCGGTGATTTCGTCATTTTTACGCAGCGGTATCGCAATGACTCCGCGCAAGGTCAAACAGTCTTGCTCCGTAATGATTACGTCCTGCGCGACATCCACCAAACGGCGCGTCAAGTAGCCCGCGTCTGCTGTCTTCAATGCCGTATCCGCCAGACCCTTTCGTGCACCGTGCGTGGAGATGAAGTACTCAAGAATGGACAAACCCTCCTTAAAGTTGGACAAGATGGGGTTCTCAATAATGTCCTGTCCACCCGTAGCGGATGACTTCTGAGGTTTTGCCATCAGACCCCGCATGCCCGAAAGCTGGCGAATCTGTTCCTTCGATCCACGTGCACCTGAGTGCATCATCATATAAATCGAGTTGAAGCCTTGACGATCCGTTTCAATGCGGTCCATCAAAATGTTCGTCAATCGCGAATTCGTGTGCGTCCAAATGTCAATGATTTGGTTGTAACGCTCGTTGTTCGTGATGAGACCCATGTTGTAGTTCTCCATCACCTCCGCAACTTGGTCGTTCGCTTGATTCACCAACTTCACCTTCTCATCTGGGATGATGACATCGTTCAAGTTGAATGACAAACCACCTTTGAATGCCATGTAGAACCCGAGGTTCTTGATATCATCCAAGAATTGTGCAGTACGCGGTACGTTCGTACTATTCAGTACGTGCGAAATGATGCCACGCAATGATTTCTTCGTAAGCAACTCATTGATGTAACCCGCTTCAATCGGAACGTGGTCATTGAAGAGCACACGACCGCATGTCGTCTCGATGATGCTTGCATTGCCTGCGGCATCTACGTAACGCATTTTGATTTCGGCGTGCAAGTCCAGCTTGCCTTCTTGGTAGGCGATTCGCACTTCTTCAGGTGAGTAGCAGGTCATGCCTTCACCCTTCACAGGAACTTCCTTCGTCCCTTTGCGAATCTTGGTCATGTAGTACAATCCCAATACCATGTCCTGAGAAGGGACCGCAATAGGCGCACCGTTCGCAGGGTTGAGGATGTTGTGCGACGCCAACATCAACAGCTGGGCTTCTAAAATGGCTGCACTTCCCAGTGGCAAGTGAACCGCCATTTGGTCACCGTCAAAGTCAGCATTAAATGCTGTACAGGCGAGTGGATGCAATTGGATCGCTTTGCCCTCAATCAATTTGGGCTGGAAAGCCTGAATACCCAATCTGTGCAGCGTCGGAGCACGGTTCAATAGTACCGGATGCCCCTTCATCACATTTTCGAGGATATCCCACACGACAGGCTCCTTGGCGTCAACAATCTTCTTTGCTGACTTGACCGTTTTCACGATGCCACGCTCGATCATTTTGCGGATGATGAACGGCTTGTACAATTCAGCGGCCATGTTCTTTGGCATGCCGCATTCATGCAGTTTCAAATCCGGCCCAACGACGATAACCGAACGTGCAGAGTAATCAACACGCTTACCCAACAAGTTTTGACGGAATCGCCCTTGCTTTCCCTTCAAGCTATCACTGAGCGACTTGAGCGGTCGATTGCTCTCCGTTTTGACCGCACTTGATTTACGGCTGTTGTCGAAGAGGCTGTCCACAGCTTCCTGAAGCATTCGCTTCTCATTACGCAAGATGACTTCGGGAGCCTTGATTTCGACCAATCGCTTCAAGCGGTTGTTTCGAATGATCACACGGCGGTACAAATCGTTCAAATCAGAAGTGGCAAAACGCCCCCCGTCAAGCGGAACCAATGGACGCAATTCTGGTGGAATGACTG
>JBMSHA010000053.1:0-10004 GCA_049416245.1 Flavobacteriales bacterium
CACCGCCGCCAAAGGCATCGCCGAAGTCATTACGTTGACCGGTGAAATCAACGTGGATATGAACGACGTGAACACGGTCATGCGCAATTCAGGGCGAGCCATCATGGGCTCCGGAAAAGCAAGCGGTGAAGGGCGTGCCCGTATTGCAGTGACAGAAGCACTCGAATCCCCGTTGCTCAACGACTGTGATATCACCGGAGCCAATTTTGTCTTGCTCAACATCACCTTTGGCACAGAGGAAATCCTCATGGATGAAATCATGGAAATCACCGACTTCATCCAAGATTCCGCTGGGCAATCCGCCGAAGTCATATGGGGATATGGCGTCGATCAGGCGTTGGAAGAAGACTTGTGCGTCACTGTTATCGCCACCGGTTTTCAAGGACAAGACCAATGGGAAGGGCCACGTCAAGCTGAACCCACCAAGTTCATTCTTGGAGATCCAAAGGAAATCACCACACCCGTTCAACCCACCCAAGGCCACATCACAAAACCGGAGGAAGAGACACCTGCCGAGGAAATTCCTTACCTGAAGACCATCGAGCCTGAGCTTCCCTCTAAAAGCCTATTCGATCACGTTGAGGCAACAGCAGAAGTGCCGGAGTTGGAGGAGACGGAATCGCAGGATGCGCCACCGGTCACAGGAACCGACGGCAATGCGCCTCAAGTGACGGTTTACACGCTGGAAAGCGAGCCTTTGCCTGCGACAAATGACGAACCAAACTTGGGAGGCATCAAATTCACCGACAATCCTCCTTCTGCCGCGACTCCTGAACAGACGCCGAAGGAAGAAAAGGATATCCCGTTATCGCGGACACCTGAAATGAGTCCTGACGCATCGCGCGAGGTCATTCGACCTGTAACGCGCCCTGCAGACAACGAATTGCAAGCGAGAAACCAACGCCTTTCTCAGTTTACCCGAAAATTGAAAACTCCCGGTGGATTGGCCGATTTGGAAGCAGAACCCGCTTACAAGCGGCGGCAAGTGATGTTGGACGATGTTGATCATTCATCCAAATCCCATGTGAGTCGATTCACCTTGCACGAAGAAACCGATGAAGAAGGCGAACGCACGATTGAATTGCGCAACGACAACCCTTTCTTGCACGACAACGTAGACTGATCGCCACATGAGCATGTACGCTACCATTTCCGACGGCATCAAAGATGCCATGCGCAGCAAGGACCGCGAGCGATTAGCCGCATTGCGTGATGTCAAAAGCAAATTGATGTTGGAAGCAACCAAAACCGGTGCCGATGGAAACGACATCCCCGACGCAACGGTACTCGCCATTCTGACTAAACTCCTCAAGCAACGCACGGAAACCGCAGACCTATACGCCACCCAAGGCCGAGAGGACCTCGAAGCGGAAGAACGTGCTCAAGCGGCAGTCATCGCCGAATTTCTGCCCCAACCTCTTTCCGAAGACGAAATCAAGGCCGAAGTCAACGCCATCATTTCTGAAACCGGTGCTTCTGGTATGGGCGACATGGGCAAAGTGATGGGAATCGCCTCAAGTCGAATGGCCGGTAAAGCCGACGGTAAGGTGATTTCGGGGTTTGTTCGAGCGGCCTTGATGAACAGTTAAGCTAGGTATTTGTTAATGGATTAAAACATGGCAAATAGTCATGGGAAAAGTTCTACTTTCGCCGCCTCAAATACTGAAACCATGAAATCATTGTTATCGATAGCTGCAACTTCAGCGCTATTCATTTTCGCTTCTTGCGGAGAACAAAACGGTACTGCTGAAACCAATGCAAATGACACTGCAGCAGAAGAGTCCAACAAAACAGGAAATCTCGAAAACCTAACAGACGGAGCCTACACCATTGATGCAGCGGCTAGCACGGTATCTTGGAAAGGCTCGAAAATTACCGGCGCTGAGCACGTTGGGACGGTAAACGTTCATAAAGGATCAATCAATGTGGTTGATAAGGGCATCGCAAACGGTTTTGTAGCGGTAGACATGAGCACCATGGTCTGCACAGACGAAGGAATGGATGACGATAGCAAAGGCAATTTGATTGGCCACTTGCAGTCTGATGATTTCTTTGGTGTGGAACAATTCCCTTTTGCCCGTCTCGATATGGAAGGCATTAAAGTGAAAGGTGACGTTGCAATGGGCTATGGTAAAATCTTCATTCGTGAAATAGGTCAGCCAATCAGCTTTCCTGTTCAAGTATCAAGTGAAAACAATACCCTCATTGTCGACGCAACAGTCACTGTTGACCGCTCAAAGCATGATGTCAAGTTCCGTTCAGGTGCATTCCCAGACCTTTTCCCAGACTTGGGCGACAACCTCATCAACGATGAGATTGAATTGGAAGTTCACATTGTCGGTTCGCTGTAATGTGAAACCAGAAATTGAAACCAAAAGCCCGGCCCTTGTGTCGGGCTTTTTTGTGCGCCTTACCTTAGCAAACGCCTCCTTACGAGTTTCATCATGCGCTGGACGAATTACTTTATTCACCCTGGGGACAACCGCTACTACATATTCACCTTTCGCGAAGAAGTGCACGCGGATGAATTCCAGCGCATGCTCGAGGAGGGAAACGTTAAATTCGAGCCTCACCACGAAGATGGCCAACGCCTATTCGGTGTGCACCGCAACTACTTCCAACAGGCTCTCCGTTGCAATCACCTCGTGCATGCCCAGCACCGGTCAAAATTCATCCCCGTCGCGGGTTTGCGTTACGCTTTACTCATCGGAACTGCTGCCGTACTGGCCGTTGCCATTGCGGGCGCTTGGTTAAGTCGCGCTCAAGCCCAAGCGCTCAGCGGGACAGGCTCACCCAAATGGGAATTGGGCGTGAGCACCTTTGGGGTGATTCCATTGGAAGCTGTGGGCTACGAATCGTTCGAAGCCAGCGATGAAGGGCTCACACTCGCATGGCAACCGAAAGTTGGTAGCGGGTTCGGCGCACGGCTCCAGCGAAATTTCAACAGCACTTGGCAGCTTCAAACCGGCTTGGAAACGATGCGCATGACCTCGGACTGGGAATTAACGTTCGCACCTGAAAATGAAGATTTCACCCTTGCCGATACCCTTTCATTGCGAGCCGGGCGCTACCGCATTCCATTGCTTGCCCAAACCACCGTGCGGGTCAATCAGCGCGTGGAACTGCATGCCGGTGGTGGTTTTAGTATTGACTTCTTGCTGAGCGATGTATTCACCACAGGCTACCAGCAAGAAGCTATTTTTTACAATGAATATCAGGTAGAGGAAAATCGCCAGCGCAGATGGACGGTTCCATTGCGCGCAGAATTCGGCGGGATGTACCGACCAGCGGATCGCACCAAACCTGCCATTTACCTCGGTTGTATGTGGTGGCGAGAATGGTCCACCAACCGTTGGGGGGAAGCGCAATGGGAACGCATGCTTGAAAAAGCGCGGGTTCGGTTGTTCATGCCTCAAGCCGGGTTTGCCGTGGAGGCGCGGATCATTCTGCCTCAGTAATCCAATCTGCAACGTATTCCAGCGGCTTACGGTGGCTCTTCGGCCACTCCCCTCCTTCCGGGTACCCCATGTAAAAAAAGCCAAGCACTTCCGCATCCTCCGACAACCCTGCAAAAGCTCTCACCTCAGGCAATTTAATATAACTCGGGGTTGACCAAAATCCACCGATTCCATGGGCCGTGCACGTTAGGTACATGTTTTGGGCAGCACAAGCCACTGCCATGCGCTCATCTTCAATGCTGATGCGCCCGTTGGGGTCCGGAACCACTGCCATGATCACCATGGCCGTCACCCGCTCACCGCGCGCGACGAGCTTCGCATATTTTGACTCCGAAAAACGTTCACCTGCCACCGCCCGGTACCACTGAGCCAACTGCGGACCAATTTGTTTCATGCCTTCACCAACATAAGCTTTGAAGCGCCAAGGTTGCGTCATTCCATGCGTGGGCGCCCAAATGGCGTTCGTCAATGCCTGCTCCACGATTTCTCGGTGAACCTTTCGCGTCGAGTACTTCTCAGGACTTACGCTGCGTCGGTCGCGCAGCAGCGCTGTGGTATCGGATAAATTGTGTCGCATCTTCTTCTTCAGACGTTTCGGTGATTGCAAAGGTATCCCCTATTTTCGGGCATGCGATTACGCTTTACCATCCTTTGTTTGTTCGCGGTATTCCTTACCGTTCAATCACCTGCACAGGCTCAATCGGCAGCTTCCGATAGTGCACTTATCCGCTCGGTTTATGATGAAGCCTTGGCCAACGGTGAGTCTTACGCCAACCTGCGATCCCTCACCAAGGACATCGGGCACCGGTTGAGCGGTTCGCAAAGTGCATTTGATGCAATGAATTGGGGCGCTGAAATCATGCGGGGATACGGGGCGGATTCCGTTTGGATCATGCCGGTGATGGTGCCGAGCTGGACGCGAGGTGATATCGCTCGTGCATCGGCGATTTTGGGAAAAACCAGCACCCCTTTGCACGTCACTGCTTTGGGCGGATCGGTGGGGACACCAAATGATGCGGTCATCCAAGGAAAGGTCGTCATGGTCAAAGATGTCGCGGCGTTGGACACTTTGCCCCGCGAGGATGTAGAGGGCCGCATCGTTCTGTTCAACCGTCCCATGGACCCCGTGCTCATCAATACCGGAGCCGCTTACGGAGGTGCCGTCGACCAAAGAGGAAACGGCGCCAGTGCTGCGGCCCTTGCCGGTGCCATTGGTGCGCTGGTTCGGTCCATGACGCACGCGCTGGACACCCTACCACACACCGGTGCGCTTCGATACAAGCCCGACGCACCGCAAATTCCCGCTGCAGCCATTTCCACCGTGGATGCTAGCTGGCTTGGGAATCAACTCGAAGCAGACCCCGATTTGGAAGTCTCCTTGCAAATGAACTGCCGAGCATTCGACGATGTCGAGCAAGGCAATGTCATTGGGGAATGGAGAGGAAGCGAACGACCCCATGAAATCATTACGCTGGGCGGTCACCTCGATTCGTGGGACATCGGCGAGGGTGCACACGATGACGGGGCCGGCGTAGTCCACACGCTGGAAGTGTTGCGCATTTTGAAGGCCATCGGATACTCCCCACGCAGAACATTGAGGTTTGTGCTTTTTATCAATGAAGAAAACGGCAACCGCGGCGGCAAGCAGTATGCAGCTGTGGCCGCTGATGAACACCAGGCGAATCTGCGGCACGTAGCGGCTTTGGAATCTGACGCTGGCGGGTTTGTTCCAAGGGGCTTTCGTGTGGACGGCGACGATGGTGCTGCAGCGATGGTGCGTTCATGGGCGGATTTATTTGATCCGTATGATGTGCACCAATTTCGCCGAGGTGGTGCCGGGGTGGACATTTCGCCTTTGAAAGAATTGGAGCCGCGGCCTACTCTGCTGGGACTAAGCCCTGACGGCCAGCGATACTTCGATTTTCACCACAGCTCCCAGGATGTGTTCGAGAACGTGCACAAGCGGGAATTGGAATTGGGGGCGGCTACGTTTGCTGCAGCCGTCATCCTATTGGATAGGCACTTGCCTAGTCCGGACACGTCTCGTTGAAATTGATCAGAAAGATCAACAGGTCGGCAATGGTGATGACGCCGTTGCCATCCAAATCGTACGTGCAGGTTTCGAAGGGCAAGCACAATCCAAGATCGGCGTCCCAAGTCGTCCCGGGCCCACAAAACTCGGGAGATTCGTAGCAATCAAAGGTGCACGACCCATTGTCCACCTCGGCATCTGGATTGAAATTGCAGGCTTGTGTGTAGGTGCATCCTGGGCAATTTTCCACACCCGCGCACGGATCAGCAGACCAAAGCTGCATCGCCGTGCCGTCCTCGATTAACACCCAGTGCTCGTCGGCATTCAATGCTGTGTAAACGGTAATCGTCCCGCTGGGCCATAGCACCTCCACCGAATCTACAGACGATGCTTCGCCCAATCCAAAAATCTCCCAATGACTGTTTTGTCCCAGGTAATTCTCACCCGCGAACGTCATGCGCGACTGTGCATGCCCTTCAGACCAAACATGGATTTTTGAACCGATGCCATCTCGGTTGCTCTCCGTTCCTTCAAGCCACACTTTGAGCCAATGGTTCGTATTGGGAGATCCTCGCAAGATTTGAGCAAATTCTCCAACGCGATGGGAAACCAAATCGGTAAATCCGTCCAAGTTGTAATCCCCCGTTGCTGTGGCGAAGGATAACGTGGAAGTCGTTTGAAATTGAGGTTCGTCGGCTTCTGTGAATTGACCTTCATCATTGTAAAACAGCGCATCGGGTTCATCCGTGTAAATGCCCAAAACCTGAGGGTAATTCGTATAGACGCTGTATCCATTGGCTACATGCAAATCCTCCCAACCGTTGTTATCGACATCGAGCCAGTTCGCCGCCCAGCAAATGGCATCCACCTGCATGTCGTTCATGGGTACGTCACCGGTCGCATCATCCACTCCGAACGAGCCCTCATCGTTGATCAACAACCAATTCATGTCTAACGGAAAGGCCGTTAGGTATACATCTGAATCGAAATCGCAATCGAAATCCGCAACACTCGTGGACATGCAATTGATGGCAATATCAAGCCCCGTTTCTTCCCCTTTTTCAATGAAAGGAAGCAAGGAGCCCGGCGGCTGTTGTTCAAAGAAATAGTTGTCATAAATCAACCGATCGCGAACGACGTGCAAATCGAGTAAGCCATCGTCATTGAAATCGACCCATTGCGCTTGGAAGGACTGAATGCCCAGCTCATCCATTCCTTGGGCTTCCGTCGTCTCGGTAAAGGTTCCATCCCCGTTATTGTGGTACAGTTCATTGAACGGGTATTCGTCGAATGAAGAGGTGTAATTGCAAATGAACAGGTCTAAAAATCCGTCTGCATCGTAGTCTCCAAATGAGGCGCCAAAACTCTTGCGAGAAGCTTGGCTGATGCCACAGGTGGCGCTGACGTCTTCAAATTGGAGGTCGCCGTCATTGATGTATAGCTTATTCGGTGCAAGACGGTAAGTCACAAATAAATCTTGGTCCCCATCGTTATCGATATCGCCCCACAAGACCATTTTAGCTTCTTGAGGAAAGGCAGGCAGATTGGGCTCGATTTCAACAAATCCCGATTCATCCCCTGTTCCACGATAAAAACGCAAATCCCCTTCAAAATCAGCAAATGTCAAATCGTCAATGTAATCGCCATTGAAGTCTACAAAGCTCACCCCGGCACCTAAGTATCCTCCTGTATGGCCTGTTTCAAGAACAATGGAGTTACTGACATCCAGCAATTGGCCTTGACTCGTGAGCACAAAGCCCAAGGCGAGCATCAAGCACCATACCGAAGCAAACCGATTACAATACACTAAAGACATGAGGAAGCGAAAGAAGCGAGAAAAATGAGCAAGTCTGCGATATCAGTTACACCATTGTCATTCAGATCTGTAGGGCATGAATCCGTTGTGAGAACACATTGCTGAAGGGTCGCATCCCATGGGGTCCCTGAGCCACACGCGATCTCCGCAATCCAACACGAAAAGTCGCAAGAACCATCCTCTTCGTTGGCCAACACATCATAATTGCACGCCTGCTCATATGTGCATCCAGGGCAAGGTTCGCTAGCGCAAGGATCGAAGACGGGAATGGTTTCTCCCTCAATGAATACATAGTGCTGATTGGGCTCGAGGTTTTCATAATGATCAATGATACCCGATGGCCAGGTTACAACTACGGAATCAACCCCCGTCGCCAGGCCCAATCCGAAATGCTCCCATCGGCTATTTTGGCCCAAATAATTTCCACCACATTCGGTCATGTGGTAGCCAATCAAACCATTTCGATAGACCCGAATTTTCGACCCAATCCCGTCTCTGTTGCTCTCGGTCCCTTCGAGCATGATCTTGATCCAGTTGTTGTTGTTTGGAACCGCTTTCAGCACTTGCGCATACTCTCCAACGATGTTGCTCACCAAATCAGGAAAACCATCATGATTAAAATCTCCTGTGACTGCGCAGAACGATAGGCTTTGAACGTCAAAAAATCCCGTCGAATCCTCTTCGAAATATCCTCCTTGATTCCAGAAAAAATTATCCGGCACGTATGGATAGGTCGCGAAAATCGCAGGCCATGACGTGTAGGTACTGAAGCTCGTGCACACGTGCAAGTCCTCCCAACCGTCATTATCAACGTCCAACCAATTGGCCGCCCAGCTTGTCAAGTGAACTTCAACACTATCCCCTTCTGCTGCCTCATAATCACTGAATTCTCCTGTACCGTCGTTAATGATAAAATAATTACCTTCCCAAAGTCCGGCTGACATGTAGAGGTCTTGGTCATTGTCGTGATCAAAATCCGTCGTCGAAGTGCACATGGCATTGACCGAATAATCCAAATTCATTGCAGGGGCATCATCGAAAAATTCGCCGTTTTCACCTTGCTTATAATAACGGTTGTCAAAACAGATCCGGTCACGGATCAAATGCAAATCCAGCAATCCGTCTTCATCAAAATCGACCCAGTTCCCTTGAAAACTCTGATCCAACGGTTCACCAAAAGGCCCATTAAACGTGACATCGATAAAGTAGCCATCGCCGATGTTTCTGTACAATTCATTGTAAGGTGGGTCTTGACCGCTTACGTAATTAGCGATAAACAGATCCAATAAACCGTCGTTGTTGTAATCGCCAAAACACGCCCCATAACTGCGCCTATTCGATTGGTCAATTCCACACAATGCACTGACATCGGTGAATTCGAAATCACCCTCATTGATGTACAGTTTGTTTGCCGCTAAGCGGTAGGTGATGAATAAATCATAATCGCCGTCGTTATCGATATCCGCCCACAAAATGCACTTGGCTTCATGCGGATAAATCGGTAAATCCAAATCAACCGGAATGAAGTCCACCCCATTTCCCAAATAGAAATGCAAATCACCGAGGTGGTGGGCGATGCTCAAATCATCGTAACCATCTCCGTTGAAATCGGCCATGCTCATCCCTTCTCCGAGGTAGCCACCGATGTGTTCAGTCCAGATGTCCATTTCATTGCTCACGTCCACAAAAGGAGCTTGAGCCAACGAACCCCACGACAGAATACCCGCAAAAAATGCGAGGCAAGCGCTTTTAAGAAGGTGTTCCTTGTTGTAGGACATAAGAGTGAAACCAAGCATTTGGTTCCAACCCCTGCAGGCAATTAAAATACGGCGAATTGATGTCGGAAACAATTCTACAAAGCGACTTTTTTTGATTTACGGACAGTAAGTCGCAAATGCCCCGAGCATGATCAACAAATCAGCTACATCCACTTCCCCATCACCCGTCAGGTCTGCCGGGCACGGATCTTCACACAGATTGGTCATGGGATTCCAAATCAATCCCGTTCCGCATATCAAAGCACCAATCAGGCAAGAAAAATCACATGATCCGTCATCCGTATCTGCCGTAGCGTCAAAATTGCAGGCGCCTTCGTAGGTGCAGCCGAAACAATCCAGCAAACAAGGAGCATTACCTTCGGTAAATTCAATTTGAGCGTTCGTTGGAACATCCATCCAAATCTCTTCATCGCCCAACGGCCACGTGATTTTCAAGGAGTCAACCTCCTCGTGGTCGGCCATGCCAAAATGCTCCCATCGGCTATTCTGGGCGAGGTATCCCTCCCCACAATAGGTCTCTCGATACCAATAATCTCCTCCGGCCCAAATTTCAATCTTGGAGCCTACGGCATCCGCATTGCTAACCGTGCCGTGAAGGAGAATGCGCAGCCAATGGTTGGCATTGGGGTTACTTCTCCGGATTTCAGGGTTCAATCCCACTTTATGTGATACGAAATCAATGAATCCATCCGCATTATAATCCCCGGTCGCCGTTGCAAACCCCAGAGCACTTTCACTTTGGAATAAATCACCGGACTCCTCCAGGTTACCGGCGTTATTGAGCCATAATGCATCCGGTTCATTGTCGTTCTCCGTCAAAACCTCTGGATAGTTCGTGTAATGTGCAATTCCCGTTGTGATGTGTAATTCCTCCCAGCCATCTGCATTTACATCCAGCCATTGCCCAGACCAGCACACCT